>JAKLHL010000049.1 GCA_022710165.1 Bdellovibrionales bacterium
CAGAGAAGCACTTGGACTCAAGAGAGCTTTTTATTATCTCGGGGTCTGTACGTCTTTCCCCTTCAAAAACAAAGAGGCCCCTAGCCTGATATCTTTCTACAACGCTGTAAAGCCCCGGTACTTGACTGCCAAGCATGCATTTTTTAAGCTCTGAATAGTGCGGGTAGCTCTTTATACCTTTTACCGCGACCTTAAAGTTTGAAGAAGACCTTTTGTCCCACTTTTGCGAGAGCTGATAGACCAGGCTTTCAGCGACCTCTTTACAGGCCCTGGCCCTGCTCACCGTACGTGCTTCTTCAGTACTTTCTGCCATCCACTCTGCAGTCGATCTTTTTGCGGCCTTTATCTTTGAGGTCTCTGTGGATATCATCTGTATTGATAGCGTGGTTTCGCAAAGGGTCTTTCCGGC
Organism: Bdellovibrionales bacterium; assembly: GCA_022710165.1. Lineage (GTDB taxonomy): Bacteria > Bdellovibrionota > JAFGOL01 > JAFGOL01 > JAFGOL01 > JAKLHL01. Next base: position 410 of record JAKLHL010000049.1, read on the forward strand.
GCTGTTCTCTTTTTTGCATGTGGTCCAGATGTAACCTGACGCAACAAGTCCCGCACCGAATATGCGCCCAAGTTCTGCAAGCTCCCCAAGTTTCATTTCCATGTATCTATAGGATTCAGGAATACTGGCTGTAGACTGGTTCTCGAAGGGGTCCATGAGTATGAAATTCCCCTGAGCAAGATATGTAGCCAGCGCCTTTTCGACATCAGAGAAAGTCTTTCTGGGAGTGAACTTTCCCCTGTTGCCCCACCAGAACTCACCCTCACCGTCCGCACTGGTCCTTTCAACTATCAAGGGGAGCACTGTTTTAACCTTATCACTTGAAAGGGCTATCCCGTTCTCGGCTATATAGGTTTTTATATCTGTGTCATTAACCGTTGCCTCGACGTTAACTATATAAGAGTTCAGTTGGGGATCATACTCCTCAGAGACTATGTGTGAACTGCTGATGAAAGAAGAGGCCTCGCCATATATCTTTCTTAGCCTCCACTCATTATTCTTTATGGTCTCTTCATCGTATATTTTAAAGAGGGCGTTCCTGATGCATGACTCATTGGAGTTATTAAGGGCTGTCTGCCTTGCGAATTCCTGAGTGGTCTCGACCACGGCACTGCCCTGACACTCAACATTAAGAGCGTAGAGCTCAAAAGAGCAAGCAAAAGCCATAACAAAGGCTAAAAATCTATATGCCACCTTGCCCCCGCATCTTTTTTAGGCCCTTTTCTTATAGAATCATACAGGCTGTTGCCAATTGAAAGTTCTGTTTTCCCAAGATCAAGTTCTACCGCACCCTCGTTGGGGAAGACAAGTTCCATGGTCACGTTCACCTGACCGGAACCGGAACGTATCATGTTTTTTATCTGTTCTGCTTTTTCCTTAGAGAAAGCAGGTCCGTTGAACTTAAGGCTCAAACTAAAGTCCTTATCCTCCAGCTCTTTTATATTTTCCAATATCAGTTTGTTCTTTCCGGCATTGTCAGAGACCCTGCATTTACAGACCACAGGTTTCCCAGAAAAGGAGCCCTTCTTTTGCATCTCTTTATAGACGTCCGAGTATGCAACAAGCTCAACAGAGCCGGTCTTATCTTGAAGGGAGAAAACTGCAAAAACACCTCTTTCCGTCGCTATTTCCCTCTGAAGCGTTATTATGCCCGCGGCGATAAGGTAGTTATCTGCGGGCATCTGCTGTATCGAAAAGACCTCTGGCACACACGCGGCCCTAAGCAGTTTGTCATAGTTGTCCATAGGATGGCTTGAAACATAAAAACCCACCATCTCTTTCTCATAGGCCAAAAGTTCCGCCTTGGTCCAAGTTGCTTTGGTCTTATCAAGCACGTCCGTATCTTTTGTTTCACATTTTGAGGCATCACCGAACAGGTTGAACTGACCGCTCTCTTTTTCTTTTCTTGTGTGATCAGCCTCGTCTGTGAACTTTTCTATATTGGAGAACAAAAGGCCTCGTTCCATCCCAAAACTGTCAAAAGCCCCCGCCTTGACCAAACACTCTATGGTCTTTTTACTTACTTTTCTGGTGTCTACCCTCAGGCAAAAATCATAGAAAGTCTTAAAAAGTCCGTTATTGCCTCTTTCTTCCATTATGGCGTTTATTGCCGCTGAACCTACGTTCTTTATCCCTCCAAAGCCGAACCTTATACATTTCCCCCTTGGTTCGAACAAAAGCACACTTTCATTCACGTCCGGAGGCAGAAGTTTTATTCCGTGAGCCAGCGCATCACTTATGTACAGGTCTGCCGCTTCAAAATCCTTGTTCATCTTTGAAGTTAAAAGAGAGGATAAGAACTCTACTGGATAATAATATTTCAGATAAGCCGTAACATAGGCGTTGAAAGCATATACAGCGGCGTGAGCCTTGTTAAAGCCGTAGCCTGCGAACTTTGCCATCAACTCAAATAGCTCATCTGCCTTTTTAAGGTCGTGCCCGTTCTTTTTTGCTCCATCAAGAAAGCGGACCTTTTGCTCTTCCATCTCTTTTGCTTTCTTTTTACCCATGGCCCTTCGCAACAGATCTGCCTCACCCATGGTATATCCGGCAAGAGTAGAGGCTATCCTCTGCACCTGTTCCTGATAAACTATGATGCCATAAGTCTCTTTAAGGATGGGCTCAAGCTCTGCAAAAGGATACTCTATCTCTTCTCTGCCATGTTTTCTGTTTATGAACTGATCGACCATGCCGCCTTCAAGCGGGCCTGGTCTGTAAAGTGCGTTAACCGCTATTACATCCTCAAAGCAGTCAGGTTTTAGGTTCCTAAGCAGTTTTTGCATTCCTGGAGATTCAAGCTGGAAAACACCGACCGTATCTCCAGAAGCAAGCATGTTGTAGATATTAGGATCATCCAAAGACATTTTATCTATATCAAAAGCGGCGTCCTTGAACCTTTTTATATATTGTACAGCGTCATCAATTATGGTGAGGGTTTCTATCGCAAGAAGGTCAAACTTTACCAGCCCTACTTCTTCCACGTCTTTCATATCAAACTGTGTTGCAATGACATCATCTGCAGGTATTAACGGGACTATGTCCAGTACAGGTATGCTGGAGATTATGACTCCTCCTGCATGTACGCCGTAATTTCTTACAGAACCTTCTATAGCCTCTGCAAGCTCTACCAGTTTTCCTATCCTTGGATCATCCTTTACCAGCCTCTTAAGCGCCGGTTCTTTCTCTACAGCGTCCCTAAGGTTCTCACCCTTGTCATAATCAAGGAAAGGTACAAGGTCAGAGATGTCCTGGGTCTCTTTTACCGAATACCCTAGGACCCTTCCAATATCTTTTATTGCGCTCTTTGCCTTTAAAAAACCAAAGGTCGCTATTCTGGTAACATAGTCCTGGCCATAACGTCCCACGAGGTAGTTATAAACGTCCTCCCTTCTTCTGCTGCAAAAATCTATATCAAAATCCGGAAGACTTACCCTTTCAGGGTTGAGGAACCTTTCAAATATCAGGTCATACCTTATCGGATCAAGGTTGGTTATTCCAAGACAGTAGGCAACAAGCGAGGCCGCACCTGAACCTCTGCCGGGGCCTACAGGCACATTGTTAGCCCTTGCCCATTCTATAAAGTCAGCGACTATCAAGTAGTAGCTTGAGTAGCCCATCTTTTGAATGATGCTAAGCTCGTGTTTTAACCTTGCATCGTATTCCTCTTTCCTCTCTACTGGGAAAGTTTTCTTCTTAAGGCCTTCTGCGGATTTTTCCTCTATTATCCTTGCGCTTTCGTCCTCGTTCTTTCCCATTACCGGGAGGTAATGCACACCGGTCTTGAAAGAGAACTCGCACTGGTCCGCTATCTTTAACGTATTCGCTATCGCCTGAGGATACTCCTTAAAGTAGCCCTGCATCATCTCGTCCGCCGTCTTTACGTAGAATTCATTGGTGGACATTTTCATCCTGTTAGGATCATCCAATGTCTTTTTGGTCGACACACAAACAAGAACATCCTGAACAAAGGCATCTTTCTTGTTTATGTAGTGACAGTCGTTTGTGGCCACCAAGGGTATATTAAGCTCCATGCTGAGCTGTACTATCTTTTCATTAACGAGGTACTGTTCTTCTATGCCGTTATCCTGCATCTCAAGATAAAAACGCCCGTCAAAAAGATCCCTATACCAGCGGGCAGTGCTTTTTGCCTCTTCGTCCCTGTTCTGTAAAAGCAATGATGCTATTTCGCCCTTTAGGCACGCAGAAAGCGCAATAAGCCCTTTAGAGTGTTTTTCTAGAAGGTCCCTGTCCATCCTTGGCTTGTAGTAAAAGCCCTCGGTATAGGCTTGAGTAACAAGCCTTGAGAGGTTTTTGTAACCCTCTTTATCCTGGCACAAAAGCACAAGATGGTTGTTCTCTGGAGCACGTTCAAAACGTGAGCCTCTGGTCGTATAACATTCACAACCAATGATTGGTTTTATCCCATTATGCTTCATCTCTTTGTAGAACTTTACTACACCGAACATGGCACCATGGTCGGTGATGGCACATTTTTTCATGTCCGTTTCCTTAAGGTAACGGGCAAGCTCCTTTATGTTTATGGCCCCATCCAGGAGCGAGTAATTTGTGTGAAGATGAAGGTGGACGAACCTAGACATTCTTTCTCTCCTTCATCGACTCAAGATATATGGTGTAGAGCTGTACCATGTAGGAATGTGCTGAGTTTATTGCAATGATAAAACCAGCCATGCCGTCCATCCAGCCTGATTTAAAAAAGTAGTTCTCCAGGAACTTAACGATGGTCTTAATGACCACGATGAACGGATTATATATCCTTACACCGTTCTTAAGCTTTCTTTCTGCGAGCAATTTTGCATACCTGAAGTTTGAATCCACCTGGTCCTTTATGCTGTCGAAAGGAGTATGGTACATCAGCCCCCATAACTTATGTGGGGTATCTTTTGCCTTTATGGTCTCGTGTATGGTTTCCTGATCGCTCCAATTGGCATGGTCCTTTCTGTAAAGCCTGGTCTGCCAGTCTGGATACCAGCCGCCATGTTTTATCCAGCGCCCCAGATAACGGCTCATCCTTTTCATCTTGAAAACTTTCTTTCCCCAGCCATCGTTCTTAACGAGTTCCTCAATTTCTTCCTGCAAGTCCTCGCTGAGCCACTCGTCGGCATCCAAAGAAAGTACCCATTCACATTTTGCCTGTTCTGCTGCGAATTTTTTTTGGGCCCCAAAGCCCTTCCACTCATTGTATATGAACTTTGCGCCGAGTTTTTCTGCCAGCTCCTTGGTCCTGTCCCTGCTCCCGGAATCAACTACCACGACCTCTTTTGCAAAGGGGACGGACTTAATACATCTTTCGATGTTATGCTCCTCGTCCAAAGTGATTATGACCAAAGAAAGGTCTGCCATTTTAAAACTCCATTAGTGTTTCTGGATGCTGTCCAAATAAATATTCAGGTTCCCTGCTGTTCAAGGCCTCGCCATCTAAAGCCCTCTTGTAAAGCTTTTGGTAGTTCTTGGCCATATCCATACTGCTGAACCTTGACTCAGCATAAGCTCTGATCTGTTCTGCGTCAAAAGCATTTTGGGTCCTTCCCACAGCCTCTAAAAATTCCATATAGTTACGGCACACAAGCCCTGTACTTTTATCTATCAGTTCCGGCAGGCTCCCATGGGATGAGCCAAGCACCGGAAGTCCCTGACTATAAGCCTCTATGATCGCGACACCAAAGGGCTCGTTCCACCTTACCGGGAATAACAGAGCGTCAGTTGACCTTAAGAGCCCAAGCTTTTGCTCATCGTTTATGAAACCAAGCGAATGTACATGTTTTGACAAGGACCAGGCCCTTCCTCCAGCAACGTAAAGATCTTTTTTGGTGCTGTTACAGGCCCTTATGCAGTCCTTGAGGTTCTTTACAGACCATTTGGCTTTTGCAAGAAAACAGAACTTATCCCAGCTTCGATCTTTTTTAGGCTGGAAAGGATAATCAGAAAAGTCTATTCCGTTATATACAAAACAGTCGCTGTTATGCGTCTTTGCGTGATTTTTTGATAAGAACACCGTGTTCCTATGGAACTTTTCCCCGGGCTTGCCGTTACCGTGTATGGTAACTATCAAAGGGTAGTCATTAAAACCTTTTTCGGGTGTTAGGAAAAGGTGCAAAAGCTCAACCCCTTTAGGTATCAAGCTCCTCCAGTCCTTCTTACCCTCTTCAGGTATAAGTACTGCACCTATGCTCTTTAGGTCGCTGGCGGGGTTACCAATTAAAAAAACCTCGTGGCCCAACATCCTAAGCTCTTTCATCAGCCACCAAAGGATACGCTCTGTACCGCCATAGTTCTTTACTGGTATAGCCTCTTTGTGGCGGAACAATATTTTCATTCCACAAAACTACTTCGCTAATAAGTTAAAATCAACAGAAAATGGGCTTATTATTTTGTCATTATCGTGTTTTCATCACGGTATATTTCTCTAATAGGCACATTAATCACGTTCTCTGTAGGTACGGTGGTTTCTTCTGCAGCACCATCAGAGCTTTCGCAGGTCACGCCTATCTTTTGCAGGGCATCTGTAAGATATGACTTATCACCCATAGAAGTGACGCATTCAAGATCAAGACAGTCAGCTTTCTTATCATTATTGCAGTCAACTTCACAAGGGTTCTCCCTGAGGGCCATGTCTGCCGTAAGAGGCTGTTCCATAAGCCCCATGGCCAACTTTGATGTAGTTCTTGTAGCTACCACTTCTATTTCGGTTGGAGTTTCGGTCTTAGCCACGTAATTACTGCAATCTATGTATTCATCTGTTGTTGCCATTTGGTCTGCCGAAGGGTCTGTAGTAAGATTCATCCCGGCGTTCTTGTCTATATCTTTCGCGACAACATTATCAGGAGAACGTGTTATAGAACTACACGCTGAAATAACAAAGGTAATTAAAAGAACGTACAATATTTTACTCATAACCCCCTCCTACTTTGCAAGAACTCTATTAACTACTGGCTCGCCGCCATCAAGGTCCATTATTTGAGGTCCAGCATCTACGTTGCTGCAGCTTATGTTGTAATTTGTCAGGATATTCTGGACCGCAAGCAAGTTCTCCCTTGGCTGACATGAAAGGTCCTTGCAATCCAAGACATCATCATCGTTACAGTTGTATGCACAAGCTTCAAGGTCTATCGGTTTTTGATCACTTTCCGGGGCCTCTATTACTGTTGATACAGGCTTTCCAAATTCGTCCAGCCTGCCGTCCAGAACTATATCCTCCATTGGGGCCATCCTTGGGCCGCAATCCACAGAAAGGGCCACAGGTACGTTATCCGTAACTACTGCCACAGTTTGGTCACCAGATGGTTCTGTAACAGGTTTAGATCCAAGATCACTTGCTATCTGGTTCAAAGGTGTACGATTTACAGAATTACAGGATGAAAATATGAAAAGAATGGCAGCAACGTACAGCATCTTATTCATACTAGCTCCCCCTATATCAATTAGCTGTCTTTCCTATGCCTACTGATGATGATGTACTCCCAGTAGCAGTACTCCCGCTTGAACTGCAGTCCTCTAAATAAGGATATAGAACGAACAGTTGTTCCAGATCGATCTTATCGACCACTCCGTCCTTGTTTATATCCAGTTCAGCGTCATATACAGCAGTACCTGAAACTGATGTCTTGTCCGCTGTAGCAGCCAAGGTGGACCTTAGAGCTGCTTGAAAAGCAGTAAGGTAATCACAGTCTATGACTATTTCTTCCTCTTGTTCTGCTGCTTCATTCAAAGCTACAGCTTCTTCTGGAGCACCTTTGTTCACTGATACTGTGCATGAGGAAAAGATCAAAATTATGAAAAAAGCATAAAATAGCTTACTCATATATAAAACCTCCACTACTACTTTTAGAAGTATAACACAGGAAGCATTATTTGTCAAGAGATTATGTCGTTATAAATATCTTTTAAAGATCTCGTCAAATTTCTGGGTATTCTTAAGCTCGCTTAAAGGCAGTCTGACTGAACCGTCACCATAACCCATCTTTTTCATTGCATATTTTACGGGTCCAGGGTTGCTCTCTATGAAGTTTATCTTCATCATCTCAAGCATCTTGTAGTGTATGGACCTTGCCTTTGAAACGTCTCCCCTAAGCCCTGCATCCACAAGCTCCTTCATCTCTTTTGGGAACTCATTTGAGAACACAGATATTGCCCCATGGTAGCCAACGCTCATAAGAGGGAGTGTGAGGGCATCATCACCCGATAGAAAGATAAAATCCGTCCTCTTTGCCATGACCTTTTGATAAAGTTCCATTGCAAAGTTAAGATCCCCTGATGCTTCTTTTATGGCGCATATGTTCCTGTGTTTTGAGCTAAGCTCAGCTACGGTATCACTGAGTATCCAGCCTCCAGTCCTTCCAGGAATATTGTAAAGTATTATTGCTGTATCGCCTGCCGCTTTTGATACCTCGGCGTAGTGTTTTAAAAGACCTTCCTGGGTAGGTTTATTGTAGTAAGGGCTTGCAACAAGATAGCCGTCCAGTTTAAGTGTGTTCAGCTTCTTTATCTTTTCACAAAGCACAGCAGTATTGTTCCCTCCGCTGCCTGCAACTACAGGTTTTCCCCCGCTGTGGGCTTTGCAGAAGTTTAAAAGTTCAAGGAGCTCTTTTTCAGTGAGAGAGGTCCCTTCACCAGTGGTCCCTGCTACAACAAAATAGTCCACACCCCCATTTATCTGCTGGTCCAAGATCTTTTCCATCGCGGTATAATCTATTTCACCGCCGTTCTTAAAAGGCGTTATAAGGGCAGTCCCAAGTCCTTTAAAGTTCATAAGAGCCTCCTTTCAATATCCCTGCAAGTTCAATATCTGCAGGGACCATATCATAATCCCCGAGTTCAACTGGTCTCACCCATTTTGCATCCATATGTTCCACGGTGTTAAGTATCCCGCCTACTACATTGGCGCTGTAGGCGGTAAAATTAATGGGTCCAAAATCATATTCATACGTCCATTGGTAGACTTGTTCACCGACGTTTATATCAAGCTCAAGTTCTTCCATTATCTCTCTTTTCAATGCAGACCTGAACTCTTCTCCGTCCTTTACCTTGCCTCCGGGAAATTCCCACTTCCCTTCAAAACCCATACCCTTGCCTCTTTGGGCTATCAGGATCTTTCCGTCGCTGCTGGCTATTATACCTGCTACCACTTCAAGCATCTTTAAGGACCTCTTTTGCCTTGTCCCAGAGTTTATCCTGCTCCTCAAGGCTGTAGTCTGACAGTTTTTTTCCCTTCTCTTCTGCCATCTTCTCCATCAGTTTGAAACGGTTCCTAAACCTTACAAGACAGGCCCTGTGTGCCTCTTCCGGGTCCATCTCAAGGTGCCTTGAAAGATTGCAGACCGCAAATAAAAGATCACCCAATTCATGTTTTATCTCTTCTTTTTTTGTTCCGGAGATGGAGACCTTTAGCTCTTCTAGTTCTTCGTCTATCTTTTCCATTACCTCTTTAACACCCGGCCAGTCAAAACCGACCCTTGAGGCCTTTTCTGTAAGGCGGACTGCCTGAAGTGTTGCCGGCATTGCCATAGGCACACCGTCTATTGCTGACCTTTTACCTTCGCCTTCTTTGCGTTTCTTTTCATTTATCTTTATTGATTCCCACTGTACCTCGACCTGTTTTGAGGTGATGCCAGCGGCCTTGTCAAAAACATGCGGATGACGCCTTATAAGCTTGCTACTTATACCATCTATTACGTCCTGCAGTTTAAAGGCCCCGTTCTCTTCTGCGACCTGGGCATGAAAGATGACCTGGAGCAAAAGATCTCCCAATTCCTCTTTTAAATGCTCATGGTCCTTGTTCTCTACAGCCTCTATGACCTCATAGGCCTCCTCAACCAGGAAGCGCTTCAAGGTATCATGGTCCTGCTCCCTGTCCCAGGGGCAACCGTCTGGCTGTCTAAGTCTTGCCATTATGTCTACAAGCTTTTGGATATCAGTTTTCATTTGCTGTTTCTTCTGCCTTCTTTGGTCTTAAAACAGGGAAGAGTATTACGTCCCTTATAGACGCTGAATTTGTGAGGAGCATGACAAGCCTATCTATGCCTATTCCGAGCCCGCCTGCAGGCGGCATTCCATATTCGAGCGAACGC
>JAKLHL010000005.1 GCA_022710165.1 Bdellovibrionales bacterium
ATGTTATCAAGACCTATCGCCCCGACATTAAATACTCTATCCGGACTTTCTCCAAGTTGTATAACCCTTTTTCTGTATTCTTTTGTAGACGTGAAATGCAAGGAGCTCATCTTGGTTATTGAGTGTCTAAAAGCATCGTCAAAAGCACCTTCTGTAACTTCCCCGCCATGAATATGCGCTACTGGTATATTAGCCACATGGGCTGAGGCTACGGCAGAAAAGATCTCAAACCTATCGCCCAAAACAACAATCATATCTGGCTTAAGATTACTAAACACTTCACCAAAACCGATCATCGCAACACCCATTGATTTTGATATACCTTTAGCTGTGTCAGATTTTAAAGAAATATCCAACTTATGGCTTATTTTAAAGCCGTCTTTTTCTATTTCCTTATATGTATAACCAAAATCTGAAGAAAGGTGCATCCCTGTGGCTATTATCTGAAGATCAAAGTTTTTAGACCTTTTGATCTCGTCCATTAATGGTCTCAAAAGACCATATTCAGCCCTACTTCCTGTAACTATACATATTTTTTTCATATTTCTATTAACTCGTCCTTTTTAAAATCTCTTTTAGATATTTGTCCAATAACTTTATCCCAAAGCATCGGTGATATCCCTGTGCCTGGTCTTTTTACCGTCACATTTTTATCTGAGAAAACATCTCCTTTTTTTATATCTAACAATGCAACAATGCTCTTTCTAACTATATCCTTGTTCTTTAACTCAGAACTAGAAGGCCTTTTAACACCATCACCCAGGGCTTTCTCTATGTTCCTTATGGCATCTACCATTATTTTGAACTCTTCAGGTTCCAGACTGGCCTTATGATCTGGTCCGACCATGCTCTTGTCTAACGTAAAATGCTTCTCTATTATAGTTGCACCAAGAGCAACAGCGGATATGGCCACCTCAATCCCTGGTGTGTGATCAGAGTATCCGACATTAATACCGAACGCATCCCTTATTGAAAGCATCGCCTTAAGGTTTACATCGTCATATGGTGTTGGATATTCAGTATTACAATGCAAAATGGATATGTCTTGTTTCTTAACACCACCTTCAATTAAAATGTTTAGTGCTTCCTTTATTTCGTTCATGTCAGACATTCCGGTAGATAATATTATTTTCTTTTTTAAACTAGCCACCCGTCTTAAATAAGGTAAATTCGTTATTTCGCCTGATGGAATTTTAACCACATCCATGCCTAGGCTACTAAGGAAATCTACATCTTCCAGACCAAAAGGTGATGACAAGAATTTTATATTAATATCATTACAAAGTTTTATAAGTTCCAAATGATCTTTATGGGAAAGCTCCAGTGCTTTTAACATATCATATTGGCTGTTTGCGCCAGGGTTATTCTTGTTTTGGTAATCTGCCCTTTCAGCAAACCTGGTAACAATATTCTCTGCTTTAAATGTCTGGAATTTTACCGCATCACAACCTATTCTTTTTGCCTCTTTAACAAGCTTTTTAGCGATGTTTATATCGCCGTTGTGATTCACACCTGCCTCAGCAATTATAAATACTTTATTCATAAATTATAATTTTACCGGTTTAGCTGGATTTCCTAGCACCAAGGTGTTGTCTGGGACATCTTTGACCACCACACTTCCTGCCCCTACTAATGAATTAGAACCTATTTTTATATATTCCCTTATAACACTTCCTGCGCCTATTAAAGTACCATTGCCTACTTTCACCCCTCCTGACAAAACAGCACCAACTGCCACATGGCAATGATCTCCAACTACGGCATCGTGTTCAACGAGAGCCTTAGTATTTATAATACAGTTCGAACCTATGGAAGCGCCCCTGCCAACATAAGCCTGATGCATTATTATGCTGCCATCACCAACAGAAACGTCAGATGAAACATAAGATGTATTTGATACTATTATTACCATCTTTGCATTTTTTGATCTTAAATTATTAAAAATATTCTTTCTGATATCTACGGACTTAATTTGCCCTATCGTTATCAAGAAGCATTTATCCTTATCAACCAAAGAGTCGATGTCCTTATCTGTTCCGATAACAGGATAATTCAAAACCTTAGAACCGACATTTGTTTCAAAATCTAGTATTCCATGTATTTTATAAAGGCCTTGAGCCTCTATGACATCAACACAGGACTTGCAATGCCCACCGCCACCGATTAAAATTATTTCATTCATAAATTACCACCAAAAGTATTTGCATCTAACTTATTAAAAATCTTATTAATTCCACTTTTCTTTGGATGCATTCCATCATAAAAATCTTCATTATCTAAATTGTAGATCGATGGGTCGTTATCACCTAATATAATTAAACCTTTTGCTTTAGCTAATTGTTTAAAATATGCTTGGGCTTCCATTATAATTTTAGTATCTTGTCTTCTCGTCAAAATATCAAAAGCGTCTTTATGGTATGGTGGTAAAAATAAAACCAGGGTGACATTATCCTTTAGGATCAAATCAATAAGTTTTTCTAGCTGGTTTTTTAGACCTAAGTCTATTTCATCATAACGAGATATAGCATAAACGTTTTTATCTTTAGCATATGCAGCGGCAGACGCCTTGACTTTATTATAATCTAAAGTTCTCATCTTTAGATCATAAGAATAACTCCCGTCCATTTTTTTTATAGGATACTCGGCATACTCCTTGTCTGTTGCAAAATAATCACCTTTTTTATGTCTACCATTATTAAAAACATCATCAAACAACTTGTCAACAGAGGCCTGGAAATAAGTAAGTGATAAAACCTGTAAATATTTAGCAGGTATTATGCTGGCACCAATGTTATGGTTTTTAATGCCGATTATTTTAAGCATTTTTAAATATTCACTCTCAAGAGAAGAAAATCGAATTTGTTCATTATTTTTGTTTAATACCCACGGATCTAAACAAAACACGATTGTTTTAGGTATTTTTTTGTTTTTTCTATATAAATAGTAAATAGCTGCACTATCTTCTACCGTGGCGCCAGTAACAGAACTATTGAAAAAGCTCCTGTCTGGAAAAAAAGAACGATCTATTTGCATGCACCTACTCGAACCAAAAACAACTACTTCTTTTTTGTCTTTCATTTTGTTTATATAATATTTCTGGACAAGCCTTTCGTCGTAATTTGTGACATTACCTACATTTTTATTTTCTGACAGTATTTCAGCTATACCATCTTCATATGTTTTGTTCTTGAATAAATATGCTGGATCTACGAAACAGTTGATCCCTATAATCAAAAAACCTATAGGCAGCAAAAACAAGAACTTTATTAAGAATTTTTTCATAAAAAAATAAAATTAAAACTGGAAATAAATAAATTGGTTCTTTCCAAACACACCGAAAAAGATAATGCTAAGTATAATGGAGTAATATAAGGACCACCTAACAAAAGCCGGTTTGTCTTCAAGCATATACCTTATGCTTCCGTGTCTTTGTATAAAATGTATAAACTCCATAAATAATATCAAAGAAAAAGACAGAACCAGCTCTCTCCTGTCAAAAAGCAGGAATGAAGAGAGCCCTTTTGTCTCAATTTGTAACATGGTTTTCGACCATCCTGTAAATAAGTTTCGTATTATATAGAAAGCCTCTGAAATATTTCTGGCTCTAAAAAATATCCAAGCAAAACATACGAGCGAGAAGGTAATCAAGACTTGATAGTATTTGAAAACCCGTGGATATAATTTCAAACCTATCTTTTTATATATTTTATCTCTATAGTCATTGACCCAAATAGCAAAAACCAGATAAAAACCATTTAGAGCGCCCCAAAAGACATAAGTCCAATTAGCACCGTGCCATAGGCCGCTTACTAAGAATGTTAAAAAGAGATTTAAATACCACCGGACATAACCGACTCTATTGCCGCCAAGTGAAATATATAAGTAATCCTTAAACCAAGTAGACAGCGAAATATGCCATCTTTTCCAGAATTCAGAAATGGATTTTGAAAAATATGGCCTATTAAAATTATCCATTAATTTAAAACCCATTACCTGAGCAGAACCTATCGCTATATCAGAATATCCTGAAAAATCGCAATATATCTGGAATGCAAAAAAGACGGTAGCCAAAAGGAGGTGTGGACCACTATAAGAAGTCGGATCATCATAAATTTTGTTAACATAAACGGCCAATCTGTCTGCTATGACAACCTTTTTGAACATGCCCCATGCCATTATTTTTAAGCCATCTACGACTCTCTTATATTCAAAATAATGTTTTTCATAAAACTGGTGTAATAAATTTTGAGGCCTTTCTATCGGACCAGCCACCAATTGCGGATAAAACATTACATATAAAGAATATATACCAAAATTATACTCTGCCTTTTGTTTACCTCTATAAACCTCTATAACGTAACTTAGGCTTTGAAATGTATGAAAAGATAGACCTATTGGTAGTATTATCTTTAAAGCACTAATGCCATAATTCCAATTAAAAAAATCTGCTATCGCCGCAAAATTAGAATTGAAAAAGTTAAAATATTTAAAAATAAAGAGCACCAAACAAGTTGATATTATACTTATGATCAAATATGTTTTTTTCCTGGCTCCAGTTGATTTCTCTATAAATATTCCAGCCCAATAATCAATAACGATGGTAACTCCAAGTATCAGTATATAGATCGGTATAAATCTCATATAAAAGATACAGCTGGCGACTAAAAGTAACAGCCACCTATATTTATGTGGCAACATAAAATATAGCAATGTCACGATTGGGAAGAAAATCAAGAAATCTAAAGAATTAAAAAGCATTTTATTTTTTTACAACAACACTACTTGGAATGTTAACGACCCTATCCTCCAGCCATTCTGAATTAGACAGATCTCCCTTTACACATCCTTTATACATATTTAACTTACTCATTAGCGTCCATATAGGTCTTGTCATCACACCTTGATCATTAGAGAACTTTAAGAAATCATCACGTTCTTTTTTGTCTTTAAGTATTATTCCGTTAAGCCAATAGTTAGAATAAACGTCTTTTGGCTCTTTAATAAAGGTAACGCCAAGTTTACCAAAAAACTTCTCATAGGCAGAGGCAAGCTCTCTTTTGTTCTTTATAAAAAGATCTAACTGTTCCATCTGAGCACAAGCAAGAGCGGCGTTTATGTTCGGTAACCTATAATTATATCCAAGCATGTCATGAACAAAATCCCACTTGTGAGGTACCTTAGCCGTCGTAGACACATGCTTACCAAGTTTGGCTAGATCTTGATCATCTGTCATTATCATTCCGCCGCCGCCACAAGTTATAGTCTTATTACCATTAAAACTCAGTATACCAAGTTTACCAAATCGACCTGTGTGCTTAGATCTATATTTACTGCCTATAGATTCGGCCGCATCCTCTACTAATATTACATTATACTCATCACAACATTCTCTTATCTCTTCTATCCTGGCTGAATGTCCGAACGTGTGCATAGGAACGCATGCTCTTACTGTTTTACCCGTAACTTTATTAACACACTGTCCGTTCTCTACTTTACAATTATTACTCAGGAATTCTCTTAGCTTTACAGGAGAAAGGCCTAGTGTCTCTTTATCTACATCTACAAACACGGGAGTTGCTCCACAGTAACTAATAGCGTTACACGTTGCGACAAAAGTAAGTGGCTGCGTTATTACTTCGTGTTCTCTTTTAACGCCAGCAAGTAATAAAGCCAAATGAAGTGCTGTGGTGCCATTGCTTGTGGCTATTGCATGCTTGCATCCTGTATATTCCTTAATCATATCTTCAAACTTTGTAACGTAAGTCCCGACAGAAGATACAAAAGTAGAGTCTATAGTATCAAGAACATACTTTTTCTCATTGCCTAAAAACCTTGGCTCATGAAGAGCTATGGGTTTGTCGGTCCTATAAATTTCTCTAATAAAACTAATTATCTCGTTAAACATTGTATATATGCACCTTATAGCCTTTCAAGTTCTCTAGGTTCTTGAACCAGCTTATTGTCTCAGACAAACCGCTTCTAAGATCATATTTTGGTTTCCAGTTTGTTAGTTCTTTTATTTTTTTATTAGAGCCCAAAAGCCTTTCAACTTCACTTTTCTCTGGCCTTATCCTTGAACCGTCGTTTGCTATTTTTGCGTTTGGATTTATTTGATGGATCAATTCCTCGGCTATATTCCCTATGGATATTTCCTGTTCGGTAGCTATGTTTATTTCTTCACCCTTAACCTTGTCTGATTTTGCTATCTCTATAAAGCCATCTACCGTATCCTTAACGTAGTTAAAATCTCTCGTAGGCAATAGGTTGCCTAGTTTAAGTTCTTTAACACCAGACAAGAGCTGGGTTATTATCGTAGGTATAACGGCTCTGGCAGATTGTCTTGGACCATAAGTATTAAAAGGCCTGACTATTGTTACAGGAAGGTCAAAACTCCTATAAAAAGACTCTGCCATCCTGTCTGCTCCGATCTTAGTAGCTGAATAAGGCGACTGGCCTTGGAAAGGATGTTTTTCGTCTATTGGGACATACTGTGCTGTACCGTAGACTTCAGAGGTAGAAGTAACAAGGATCTTTTCACAACCAAGGTCTTTTGCTGCTTGAAGTATGTTCAAAGTACCTTTTATATTGGTATCAACATAACTATCTGGAGAATGGTAGCTGTAAGGTATGCCTATCAATGCAGCAAGGTGGAAAACAACATCTACTCCCTTTAAGGCCTCTCTTACTCCGTTAGGATCCCTTACATCACCTGAAAATATTTCTATTTTGCTTAACACATCTTTAGATACAGTATCTAACCACCCCCAGCTGTTAAAAGAATTATAATAAACAAAGGCTTTAACCTTGCAGCCTTCCTGCACCAATCTTTCAACCAGATGACTTCCAATAAATCCGTCTGAGCCTGTAACTAAAACTTTTTTATTCTTTAATTCCATCATCATTCTCCTTATTGTTCCGCTATTTTCATAAGATACTTACCATAATTGTTGCTTTTCATTGACTCTGCCGTTCTTAGAAGCTGCTGCTTGTTTATGAATTTCTTTGAATAAGCTATCTCTTCCAAACAAGCTATCTTAAGCCCCTGTCTATGCTCAATGGTGGCTATAAAGTTAGATGCATCTAGTAAGCTGTCGTGCGTTCCTGTATCAAGCCATGCCATGCCTCTTCCCATATTCATTACTTTTAGTTCACCGCGTTTTAGATATTCTTTATTAACGTCGGTTATTTCAAGTTCGCCTCGTCCTGATGGTTTTAAGTTTTTGGATATCTCAACTACTTTATTGTCGTAATAGTAAAGCCCTGTAACGGCATAGTTAGATCTAGGGTGCTTTGGTTTTTCCTCAATGCTTGTGGCATTATTATCTTTGTCAAACTCAACAACTCCATAACGCTCTGGATCCTCTACATAATAGGCAAATACAATCGCTCCTTTCTTAAGACCTGCAGCTTTCTCAAGCATACCGCTAAGACCGTAGCTATAGAAAATATTATCGCCAAGGATCAAACAAACATTATCTTTACCTATAAATTTCTCTCCGATCATGAAAGCCTGTGCTATACCTTCTGGCTTTTCCTGTATAGCATATTCAAATCTAACTCCAAGCTGACTCCCATCACCCAAAAGGTCCTCGTAAAGTTTTATATCCCTGGGTGTAGATATTATAAGGATCTCTTTTACCCCTGAGAGCATAAGTACAGATATTGGATAATAGATCATCGGTTTATCATAAACAGGTAATATTTGTTTAGATATCGTGCCTGTTGCAGGATAAAGACGTGTGCCGCTTCCGCCTGCTAAAACTATGCCTTTCATAGGGCCTCCTTCACCGCTTTAACTACTGTGTTTATATCTTCGTCCGTTAGAAATGGATGCATAGGAAGGCTCATTATCTCGTTAGCAACAGCTTCGCTAACTGGGTATTGTCCATTTTTTCCTCCAAGGTACTGATAACCTGGCTGCAAGTGGAGTGGGACTGGGTAATGTACCGCTGTCGGTATTCCTTTTTCAGTCAGTTTTTTTATCACTGCATCCCTGTTCTTTACTCTTATTGAATACTGGGCGTAGATGGATCTGTCTGTGTATGGAGCAAGGTATGGGGCTATCACTTCTGAACCCTTGAACGCTTCTGTATATTTAGCACCTATTGCTTTCCTTTTTTCTGCTTCATCCTCGAAGTATTTGAACTTTGCAAGCATTATACCGGCCTGTAAAGTATCAAGCCTAAAATTAAGCCCAAGCATTACATGGTTGTATCTTCCCTGCTGGCCGTGATTAGCTATGCATTTTATTTTTTCATAAATATCTTTGTTGCTGGTGAACATCATGCCGCCGTCCCCGTAACAGCCAAGAGGCTTTGACGGAAAGAACGACGTAGCAGAAACATCACTTAGTGCACAAGATCTTTTTCCCTTATATATTGCACCAAAGGACTGGCAGGCATCTTCCATAACGAACAAGTTATGATTTTTTGCTATCCTGTTTATTTCGTCCATGTCAGCTGTCTGGCCATACAAAGAAACTGGGATTATACCTTTTGTGTTCTTTGTTATCTTAGCCTCTATCTTTGATGGATCTATGTTGTAAGTTCTTTCATCAATATCTACAAATACAGGCTTGGCGCCCAACATAAAGATAACTTCTACAGTTGCTGCAAAAGTAAAAGGTGTTGTTATTACCTCGTCCCCTGCTTTTATTCCGTAAGCCATCAATGGTATTAAAAGTGCATCTGTTCCAGTAGAACATGCAACAGCATATTTAACGCCCAAATAAGAAGCTAAAGTATTTTCAAGTTCCGTTACATCCTTTCCGTTAATGAAAGTTGCATTGTTGATGTTATCCCATATCTTTTTGTCTATCTCCTCTTTGTAAAGCTTGTACTGTTTTTTTAGATCGATGTATTCCAATTTGATCCTCCTACCATTTGGTTTCTATGTTATTTTGAGGTATTCCCATGCTCTTTATTAATTGTTCCTTGGTCTCTATATCTTCAAGATAGTTTAAAAGAACCTTGTCTACTTTTTCCTGTTTAAAATACTCAGCAAGTTCAGATAATGGTCTAACTTTGTGCCCAAAAAAGAGTTCTTCTGGCAGAACGCCATCATCAAAAACCCCTAAGAGCTTTATTTTTGTCTCTCCAAGATAAAGATGCATTATTTCTGCTATGTCACCACTACCAACAAAAACTACCGTTCTTACTTCTTCAAGTTTTAAACGAACTATCCTTGCCTCTACCGCCTGCTTTATCTTTTTATAGTGATCAAGACTGTTGGACATATATCTTGTTGTAAGCCTGTACTTTTCTGCCATGCCTTCCGCAGTAAGCATATACCTTACAGTACTTGCCTTAACGTTACTTACCTTTACATAGCCCTTCTTTATAAGGTTCCTTAAGTAAGCGTTAAGCAAACCTATTGATATCCTAAGATTGTTTGAAAGTTCTGTTTGGGTAACACGGCCTTCCTGTTGTTCTATGATGTCTAGAATGCCGTGTTCAATTGCTATTTTTTTATCTTCTGTCATTTGTTTTGAATGTTTGGCGTGCTACCGCCAGGGTAGGGCAAGTATTAAGCTGGTTTTACAGAGCTCTTTCATGATTGTCAAGGTATTTTCAAAACATGAAAGTTATTGTTTTAATTAGATTATTTTCACAAGGCGCTGCTAAAACAGCTCTGCTCTTGCAGATATGCATATAAGGATATAGTATGCCCCACATTATGAATAAGCTATTAGTAGCAATGCCAGTAATAAATGAAAAACCCAATCTTGAAGTGATGATCCCATCTTTATTGGTTTACCTTAAGAACAATGGCGGACTTTTAATAATAGATGACAATTCTAATGATGGAACCTTGGAGTTCGTTCAGGAACTTCAAAAAAGACACCCCAACCTTTACTACATAAGGAACCCTAAAAAAGTAGGTCTTGGTAACGCATATAAGATGGGAATGGATTTTGCCGTCCAGAATAATTACGAATGGTTCCAGCAAATGGATGCAGACAGGTCCCATCGAATAGATGATCTTGCTAAATTCGACGAAGCAGAAAATAAGAGTGACATGGTGGTGGGCTCACGCTACGTTAAAGGCGGGGCTGTTGTTAACTGGCCTTTATCAAGAAGGATACTAAGCAGGGGCGGAAGCCTTTATTCAAAGATAATACTTTGGTGTCCAGTGAATGATCTTACTGGAGGTTTTAACAGGACCAAAACCTCTGTACTAAAAGCAATCCAGTATAAAGATATAAGAACTACAGGATATGCATTCCAGATAGAATTAAAATACCGTGTTCATAAAAAAGGATTTAAAATAACAGAGGTACCAATAACTTTCTCTGACAGGACTCAAGGTAAAACAAAAATGAGTAAAGCAATAATACTTGAGGCAATATGGAAAGTTTGGTCACTAAGGTTCACATGCTAATATTCTCTTTTTCTTTGTACTGTTTTTTAGTTCTGGTGCGCGCACTTTCTATGGACATGTTCTTTGACGGCGTTATTTATGCATCTATTTCTCAGAACCTGGCGCTCGGTAAAGGAAGTTTCTGGCATCTTTACTACACAGACCAGTTCTTAAACCCCTTCTATGAGCACCCGCCTTTTGCAATGTGGCTTCAATCAATAGCGTTCAAAATATTTGGCAGTTCCTGGAGAATAGAACTTATTTATGGTCTTATCTGCGGACTTATCACTTTGTTTTTTGCAAAAAAGATCTACGAACAGTTCAGCAAAAAAGAATTTTCTTGGTGGCCGATAGTACTTTTTATAAGCATCCCTACAGTTACCTGGACCTTTGCGAACAACTTACTCGAGAATACTTTAATAGTATTTAGCACTGCCACCATCTACTATGCAATAAAAGCCCTAAAGACCGACGTAAAGATCCATAGCTACCTTTACTCTGCTCTTTGCGGGGTCTTGATATTCTTTGGACTCATTACAAAAGGGCTCCCCTCACTTTTCCCGCTTGCTGTACCTTTTATTTGGATGGCTGTTTATTGGGGAAAAGAGGAAAAGACCAAGAACACGGTCAGTTGTTTTTCTAGGATGATACTTTATTTATTCTTTGTATTGATACTTGTTAACGTGTTCAGCGGAGGAGAACTTTATAACTTCTTTAAAACGTACTTTAATGAACAGGTCGTAAAAAGTATAAAAGGCCAAAGGGAAGAGATAAAACATTTTTATCTATTGTACAGATTCATCGGAGAGATAATAGTCCCTGTAGCCATCACAGCTGTAGTGTATGCCGTGTTAAAGTTCAAAAAGATAAGGTCACAAAAAGATCCTGAGCAGACAAGGACAGCGTTATTGTTCCTTTTAATTGCATTAAGCGCGAGCCTGCCGATGTTCTTTATACCAAAGCAAAGGATATGGTATCTTTTCCCAAGCTTTATTTTTTATGCAATGGCCATAGCAAAGTTCAGCGAGCATAAAATATCAGCAATAAGACCTTATAGGTTCTTTACCTATTCCGGCGTTGCTCTTTTAGTGGCAGGACTTTTATGCCTGACCATTTTTGGAGGCACAAACTTTAAGCGCGATAAGGAGCTTTACAATGACATCATCTCGCAAAGGCATTTAATACCTGCAAGGTCTGTTGTTTATGCTTGTCCCAAAGAACTCTCGACCAGCTGGGACGTAACAGCCTATCTTGAAAGATTCTGCCTATCAAGCATGACCGATAAAAAAGAGCTTTCAACGGGATTAATGATAGTAGATAGGACCAAAAGAGAAGCTTGTGCCATCCCTAAAAAAGCAGAATTAATAAATAAAGACCCTGTGAGGTATGAACTCTACAGATGAAACGTATCTTATATTTTTTAATACCTGTTTTTTATGTTCTTCACTTCCTAAGCCTTATGATATCAATGGCCGGAATGGAGTTCTTTGGCTGGGGAGGGCTTTTACTTGTCGTTATAGCTGAGATCTACGAGCGTACTGTTAACAAGAAAACGCTGTTCGTGTCACACCCTTTCAATAAGTACGTCATAATATTCGGGCTTGCACTAACTATATCCGTGTTGTTCTCTCCATATTTGTCAGAGACCGATAAACCCTGGCATTTTTATCTTGGAAGACTTAGATACTTACTCTTGTTCTTTTTCCACACCACAGTCTTAACATACTTTGTAGACATTAAGAGACTTTTAAAGTGGCTCCCTGCTTTTATGTTGCCGATCCTGCTCCTCTATATATTTGAATCTTCGTCTGGAACAAAGATATTCAAAGGAGATTTTATAATAAAATATTGGGACTTCGCCAATGGCGTTGTAGGGTACTTCGTTCACTACATCGAATATGCCACGATATTCGAGATGTTCCTGTTCTTATTAATACCCTTGCTGTTCTTTAGTGGGTATGGCAAAAAATATAAAGCATTCCTTTTCGTTACAATATTGGTGCTTCTGTTTAGCCTGGCCGTAAGTGGTACCAGGGCATTTTTTGTAGCTTTGCCTGTGGGACTTTTGGCCCAGGCGATATTCAGCAAGAGTAAGAAACCTTTCCTGGTTATAATAGCATCTATACTCGTTGTTTCTTTTGTCGCATATAAAAGCAACAGGACCCTCCGCTCGAAAGTGACCATGACAGTATCAAATATACAAAAAGCAGGAGACCCATATAGATACAACCTTTGGAAAGCTCACTTTTTAATGTTCAAAGATCACAAAATAACGGGTAGTGGTTATTATGTTGCCACGGACCCAAAATTCATAGAACCTTACTATAAAAAGCTGAATATCGAGGAAAAAGACGCATATAAAGGCCTTACCCATGCCCACAACAATTATCTAGATATACTATCAGGTACCGGCCTAATAGGTTTTATAAGTTTCATCCTCTTTATCTTTATGCTCTTAAAATACATATTCAGCGCAAGAAGAATGGCGATAAAGAACTGGCTCGAATACGAGGAGCTTTTATCTTTGGGGCTTATAGGCGTAATGGCATGTCTGCTTACCAACATGATGATAGACACTAGTCTTCAGATGATAAAGGTATGTTACAATTTCATGTTCATTACAGGTATAGCTATATATTTGCACAACAAGTTAAGAAAACTATCTTAGTGCGATCTTTTTATTATATAGTCGGCAATGCTTATTAAAGGCTGAGCAAATTCTCCATATCTTAGGACTGCTGTTTTTGCTTTCTCAACTTCCCTCTTGGCAAGGTCCTTTGTGCCGTCAACACCGAGCAGGTCAACAAAGGTCTTTTTGTTGTTCTTTTCGTCTATATGGGCAGACTTTCCAAGTTCTTCTTTTGTGGCTGTCACTCCAAGCACATCGTCTACCATCTGGAACGCAACGCCTATTGCCTTGCCGTATTCTTCTAAAGACTTAATGTCGTCCACATTGCCGTAAAGGATGGCAGGGCTTGCAACGCTTGCCTTTATGAGCTCCCCTGTTTTGCAATAAGAGGTCTTGTAAAGATACTCAAGGTCTGGTGTAACACCATGCACAGTATCGTTCTCTATATCAAGCACCTGCCCACCTACCATGCCGTTCATCCCTGAAGCCTTGGATATATACCTTATTACCTCTATCACCTTTTCTGCACTATGATGCTGGCTTAATCTGCAAAGCACTCTAAAAGCCTCTGTCAAGAGTGCGTCCCCTGCAAGTATGGCTACCGCATCGCCGTAGACCTTGTGATTGGTTGGCTTTCCACGTCTTAGATCGTCATTATCCATAGCGGGTAGATCATCGTGTATCAAACTATAGGTGTGTATCATCTCCATCGCACACACAAGAGGCATTACCTCGTGGTAAGCAGAGCCGTCCTTTACATCCTCTTTCAAGAGCATGTCCCTGGAGGCCATTACAAGTATAGGCCTTATTCTTTTACCGCCGGCCTTAAGGCTGTAGTTCATGGAGCTTAAAAGACTGTGTGAGGTGCCGTTGCTTAAAAGAGTATCTAGTACACTTTCAACTATAGAGCCCTTGTTCTTTAAATATCCTTTTAGGTCAAACATGCCGACATAATAGCTAAAAAACCGACTAATTGGAACTAAAAATAACGATGTTTTGAACGGGCTTTAACTTGCTATTTATACTACCTAGAGGTCCTTAAACTTGTACGCATACATACACACGGCAAATATTGACCACCTTAGTGCTGAATGCATAAAAGTAGAGGCTGTGTCCTATAATGGGCTCCCCGGGATAAAGATAACCGGGCTGCCAGACCCGGTTGTAAAAGAAAGTTTTCACAGGGTATCTTGTGCTTTTAGGGCATCGAACATTGATATGCCGCTTAAAAGGTTCGTCATAAATTTTATCCCGGCGGATATCCCTAAAAAAGGTTCGGGTCTTGATCTTGCAATTGCAGCAGTACTTTTAAAAGCCATCGGGGTAATACCAGAAGGTTCATTAAAAGACACTTTGGTGTTTGGGGAACTCTCCCTTACTGGAGAGATACGCCCCGTAAAAGGGGTCTTGGCAGTGCTTAATTCTGCAAGCAAAGATTTTAACAACATCATCATACCGTATCAAAACTCCAGCGAGGGATATTTTTTTAAGGATAAAGCTACTCCTATAAAACATTTAAAGGACCTTATAAAGATAGCTCAGGGTTGTTTTGAGCCGTACAGCCAAGTGGGACTTACTGAAGTCCAAGCACCATCGAACAGCATCCCTGATTTTGGCGACGTTCTTGGTCAGCCCATAGCTTTGCGCTGTTCAATGATAAGTGCCGTCGGCAAACACCACATGCTTTTAATAGGAAGCCCTGGCTGTGGAAAGACCATGATAGGAGAAAGGATACCCAGCATAATGCCTCTGTTGAACGAGAATGAGAAAATGGAAGTTAACAGCATTTATTCAATATCAGGCTTGTTGAACGAACAAACACCATTAATTAACATAAGACCATTTAGATCACCCCACCATAGCTCAACTGATTCTGCTCTTATAGGCGGTGCAAGGGTTGGAGAGATAAGTCTTGCACACAAAGGGGTGCTTTTTCTGGACGAGCTAAGCGAGTTTAAGCACAACGTCTTAAACGCCCTCAGGGAACCACTGGAAAAAGGCTACATAAACATATCAAGGGCCTCTTACTTTCATACACTGCCGGCCGATTTTTTACTGATAGCCGCATCTAACCCCTGCAACTGCGGGAACATATTAAAACAGGATGGTTCTTGTAAATGTACAGAACAAAGCCTGCAAAGATTTAAGCGCCGTCTTAATGGCCCCTTAATGGACAGGTTCGATATAAAGCTGGTGATGAACGCTCCAAGGATATCCATGAGCGAGCTGTCTAAACTAAGTCATCAAGACCACGACTCAAGCAAAATGAAAACAAAGGTAATGGAGGCCATAAATTTTAGGCAAGAGCTCACGTCCAAAGGTTCAAGGATAAAGATAACAGACAAGGCAAGGGCCATCATGGACCGTCATATAAACAACAACATTGCAAGCATTAGGTCTATAAAAAAAGCAATTACAGTCTCTAAGACCATAGCATGCCTGGAACAAAAGGACCTGGTCTGTGAAGAACATATCCTTGAAAGTCTTTCTTACACCAAACCTCTTTTATATGAAACGGGCGGGCAAAGATGATCTATATTAGCGCCATCGCTATTTACTGCCTCGTTTTTTTGCTCCTTGGCATTTCTGCAGTAACAGCCTCTAAAATAAAGAAGAACATCAAAAGGGTAAGTTCTTTTGAGAGAAAGATACTCTGGAAACTACCATCTAAATATTCTTATATATATGGAGTATGCCCCTCCATGACCAAAAAGGTCCTGGCCAGAATAAAAGATAAAAAGATAGAGCAGGAATTACTTATAGTCCTAGACAACATCGGTGCTAATCTTGTCGGAGGTCTTAGCATTGTTGACACCATAAGGTCTTTGATACCTAGGATAAAAGCACCTCTAAAGAACGAGCTAAGTATTTTTTTGATACTCCACAAAGAACACGGGACTATATCAGCGATAGAAAAAAGCATTGCCCGCAGTGAGAATCTTTTTGTTAAGATAATGTGGACCATACTTTTGACCTACTATCGCAACGGCGGCGCTGTAGGAGAGAACATAAAAAGACTCCACCACAGCCTCTATACCAGACTTAATATAAAGAGCCGCTTGAACGCTCAATTGATGCAAAACAAGGTCCAGATAATAGCCGGGGTGGCATTACCGTATGTGTTGTTCATTGTTCTAAGCCTTTTATACCCGGAACTTATGTCACAAATACCGGGATCTTTGGTGGGCATAGGGATAATAATATCGGCGATAATACTTCACACCATTGGTGTTATCTTTTTTATAAGGATAACAAGGTTCGATACCAGCGATGACTTAAACTCTGCCATGCTCTTTGAATATGTGTGTTTTTCAATAAAGAACGGGATATCTGTTCTAAGCGCCATAAACAGTGTAAAGGATTTTGGGATAGTGAATAAAGAGCTTTTAGCCTCAGCGATAAGATCAAGAACGACCGCAGAGTTGATAGAGAACCTTGGCTCCCCTTTAAAACAGAACAACATGGACCTTCTGGCTATGCTTAAAAGAAGCCACGATCTTGGGACTCAAATAGCCGATGAACTCTCTTTTAAGGCCAGGGACATAATGGAAAAGCTAGAACAAAGGGCCCTAAGGTTCCAACAGCTGATAGCCGTTAAAGCACTCGTGCCAATGTTGTTCTGCATATTCCCTGCAACATACTTAATGATATTAACGCCCATAATAGTTGAAATTAGCAATTCACAAATCTAGTCGTTCAATGTAGACTAGACCCACAATGATAAAAAGGATAATTCAGGCGCTGTTCGCATTTATAGCTGGTTTTGTCGGCGTTAACTTTGGTTTGGGCGGAGGCATAATACTCATACCCGTACTTTTATATACTAATGTTAAATCAAGGCGAACTTCTGCTACCTCTATGGCCCTTATAATGTTCATCTCTTTATCTGGAGCATATCAGCACATAAATATCACCAAGGCTTTTAGCATAAATAACGAGAATCTTTTGCTGCTTGGTCTGGGCATGGTAGGTGCAATGCTTGGGGCCTTCTTCTTAAAGAAGGCAAAGAACGATACAGTGACTTGGCTTATAACCTTATACTTTGTAATCGTCGGTGGGATAATGCTTTTTAGCTCTTTATATAACGAAGTAGAATTTTTATATGAACTTCCTAATCAGGTTTACTGGCTCATGGGACTTCCAATAGCTTTCGTATCCAGCATACTGGGTATAGGTGGTGGAGCAATGCTTGCCCCTGCACTTATTTACGGTTTCCAGGCCGATCCAAAAACTGCAGTAGCTGTAACAATGCCTTTTATTTTCCTTCTTGCACTTACGACCACAACAATAAATATCGTAAATAAGTTAATAGACTACAAAGCTTTCTTTATAATGCTGCCTTTTGCCTTGGCCGGTACATTATCTGCCATGTTCGTCTTCACCAACGTAAGCGATAGCATGATCCAAATAGGCATAGGCTCTTTAATGGTCATCAATGCTCTTGTAATGGCAATAAGGTCTTTTAGTAGATCTTGATCTCTTCGTGAAGTTTTATACCTGAATTCAGCTCAACGCGTTTTTTAACTTCTTCTATTAGTCTTATTACATCTTCTGCTTTTGCGTTGTCGTAGTTAATTATAAAATTGGAGTGTTTGTCACTTACCATTGCACCGCCGATCCTAAAGCCGCAAAGTCCGGCATCCTTGATAAGTTCCCAGGCACCTTTGTTTGAATTCTCCGGGTTCTTAAAAACAGACCCGCAGGATGGATATTCAAGAGGATGTTTCTTTTTTCTGTCCTCTACATACTCCTCGCATTGCTTTTGGACCTTAGAAGCGTCAGCCTTTTTTAGTTTAAAGGTACAGGAACATATTACCGTGTTCTTTGGTATCCCAGAGCTTCTATATGCCCAGTTCATCGCATTACCTTTTATAGTGGTAGCGCCTTCTGTTGAACAAAGTTCTACCTCGTGAACAACATCTTTGGTCTCGCTCTTATAGGCCCCGCAGTTCATGGCCACGCCGCCTGCTACAAGCCCAGGTATGCCCGCCCAGAACTCAAGTCCGGAATATCCTTTTTTAGAGCAATAGTTAACAAGGTCTTCTTTACTTACGCTGGCACCAGCCTTTATAAGCACAGTATCGTCTTTGGAAGGGACCTCTTTTATAGTATCATCAACATAGCTAACGAACAGCCCGTCGTAGTTATTGTTTATAAGTATATTGGTCCCGCCGCTAAATGGAACTACTGGGATATCTTTTTTTGATGCATGTTTTAAGAGCTCAATAAGTTCTTTTGTATTATCCAGCTTCTTGAAATATTTAACTACACCTTTGGTCTTATAACCGGTCAAAGCACCAACGTCGTAATTATTGATAAAGTCCATCTTAAGAAAGTTCCTTTATCTTTTTAACTATATCTTTCTGGGCGAGTTTTCCTCTTACTTCCATCTTTCTTATCTTCTTCCTCATTTCATCCAACAATGAAGGCTTGTCCTTGAATTCCTTTAACCTATTGACTAGCTTTTGTGGGCCAAGGTCTTTTTGCTCAAGCATCACTGCACCGCCTGCATCACACAAGAACTTTGCGTTGAAGTATTGGTGATTATCAGCAGCTGTAGGTAAAGGTATCAATATGGAAGGAAGGTCTGCGTTTATAAGTTCGAACACCGTAGAAGCACCAGATCTTGAAACGATGATATCAGCCTCGTCATATATCTTGTGTATGTCCAAGGTGTAGTCAAAGACCTGATATTCAAATTTAGCCTCTTTGTATGCTGTAAGAACGTTCTCAAGGTCGTACTTACCCGTCTGGTGATATACCTTTATATCCCCTATAGAGTTAAGCCCTTGTATAGAGGCTATGATGCAGTTATTTATAGCTCTTGCACCTTGCGAGCCTCCAAATACGAAGATCGTGAATGTTTTGTTAGTACTTTGCTTATCAGAAGGCTTTATTGATTCCCTGACAGGATTTCCGTAAACAAGGACCTTGCTTTGATCTTTAAAGGTCTTTAACGGGAAAGCAGAGAATATAAGCTTTGCGAACCTGGAAAGTATCCTGTTTGTAAAACCCATTACCGCATTTTGTTCAACCAGGAATATCTGTTTTTTTAACAAGGCTGAACTTAACACCACCGGCCCTGATGCAAAACCACCAACACCTATAACAGCGTCAGGCTTGAACTTTAAAAGTATCGTAAGGCTTTGGAGCATGGATATAGGTATAAGGAACATGGAGTATAAAAGCACTGGTACACTTTCTCTGTTAAGACCTCTTGAGTTTATGAACTCTATCTTGTGGCCCGCCTTAGGTATTAGGTCTTTTTCTATTCCCCTTCTTGTACCTACGAACAATAGCTGTACATTAGGGTCCTGCTTTTTGAACTCATCCATTATCGCTATACCGGCGTTAACGTGACCCGCAGTTCCTCCACCGGCTATCATTATCCTCATTTGTCTATACTCCTTGAAACATTAAGTACTATCCCCATGAATCCCATGAAAGATATCAGCGCCGTACCTCCATAACTAACGAAAGGCAGTGCAAGTCCAGTAACTGGAAGAAGTCCAAGCACAACGCCTACGTTAAAGAGCACCTGGGTTGATATCATGAATATTATCCCGAACACCAAGAGCCTCGCAAAAAGGTCTTTAGCTTTCAAGGCTATCCTTATTCCCCTGTATATGAGTATGAAGAAAACGGCGAGTGTACCAAGCACCCCTATGAAACCGAACTCTTCTGCTATTACAGCAAATATAAAATCGTTGTGGGCCTCTGGAAGATACATTAGTTTTTGCATGCCTTGTCCAAATCCAGCGCCAAAAAAACCGCCGGAATAAAAAGCCATATACGACTGTATTATCTGCCAGCCGTTCCCCTCTGGGTCCTTCCATGGATCAAGGAAAGTGTTTATCCTGTCCATCCAGTAGTTGCCCGGGCTCGTCATCTGTTTATAGGCGACTATGGCTATTATCGCCCCTATGCCAACTAATGCTATAAGACCAAAGTGTTTTAATCTGGCCCCTGCGGTAAAAAGTATACTGCCGGCAACAAGTGCTATCAACATCGTCGTACTAAGGTTTGGCTGTATAACAACAAGGCCAAGCATCGGTATCACAAAGAACATCGGTGTTATTATGAATTTTTTGAATGAATCCCTATGCTCGCTGTACTTGTAGTAATAGTTTGAAAGGAAAAGTATAACTGCATACTTTGCGAACTCTGATGTTTGGAAGCTTAAAGGCCCTATCCCTATCCAGCGCCTAGCACCATGTGAAGCTCTGCCTACACCTGGTATAAGTGTCATTATCAAGAGGACCATGGTTATAGCGAATATCGGGAACACCCATTTTTGTAGTTTCTTATATTCAAGCTTGCCCATCAGCATCATCACGCCTATCCCTACTATCATGAAGAAGAAGTGCTTCTTTATGAAGAAAAAACGGTCGTGATGCAGTTCGCTGGCAGAAACAAAGCTTGCGCTAAAGTCCATGACAAAGCCGAACAAGCAAAGGATCACCACACACAAGAAGAATACGTGGTCGACCTTGTTCTTGCCCTGTTCTAACTGTTCTTGCTGTTCTAACGAAAAATCCACTTTAGAAGGTGTTAATTATCTCCTTATAGAGCTTCCCGCGTTCCTCTATCTTAGAGGACGCATCGGTCGGACAACAGCCCGGCGAGTACAGTATTATATCATTGCATTTGGATTTTTGGTAAGCAAGAACAACTGCTTCCTCAAAAGTCCCTACAACAAAGGTCTCTGTACAATCACCTATGGTCCTGTTCATCCTTTCCTTGGACTCTCCTATAAGGATGAGCGTTTTAACGTGCTTCTGGATATGAGGCATAAGCTCTTCATAGCTTTCGCCCCTGTCTTTGCCGCCAGCTATAAGTATCAAAGGTTTAATAAAGCTGGAAAGCGACCTTATCAGGCCCTTTACAGTGCTTACCCTTGCGTCGTTATAAAAGAACACGCTGTTCTTTTTCTGGACGAACTCAAGCCTGTGTTCTACACCGGCAAAATTATCTATCACATATTCAACGGCTGAATCTTGAGCACCAAAGTGCTTAGCGGTAAATACGGCAGCCATCATGTTGTCTTTGTTAAAACTTCCCCTAAGCCTCATGTTCTCTATGTTGTATTGAAGTGTGTCTTTTGGCCTCTTTACCATGATCTTGTTGTCTTTCATATATACAGCGCCGTTCTTATAATTCTCAAGATCGCTCTCGTTAAAG
>JAKLHL010000050.1 GCA_022710165.1 Bdellovibrionales bacterium
GCAGTACTTGTCCCCTCCGCAATAAATAATGATGTTCTCTGCATCAAGTTCATCAAACTCATGGCCTAAACCATATTTGTAAGAAGTGTATATGAAGTTCTTTATGTTGGTCTTTAAGGCATTTATGTAAGAATCGTAATAGATCTGGCGGATAGGATGAACGTCTTCTTTAGAGAGGGCGATGCTCTTTGAGTGATGTTCGTTCAATAGTTCTTTCAGTCCTCCTTTCTCTGCTGAAACTGCCCTTATAAGGATGCTCTGGTAAGTCGGTACAACTTTGCTTGGTTTGCCTATAAAGAGGAGGTTGCTGTATAAATAACTTATAGCTACGTTCTTTGTCTCCTGATATTTATAACGGTCTAATGTTTCTCTCCAGTATAGATAATTTATTATCGTTGTTTGCATGTTCGCCAGTCGATTAAAATATCTGGATGCTTCCTTGGATCTTTTGGAGTCCTCATATTCCTTTTTGGTCTTGGCTTTAATTATCTTTGAGGCCAGGAACTGCGTAAGGTCTAAAAGGTACTTGCTTAATCCGACGTTAAGTTCTGAGTCGTTGTTTAAGATCTGAGAGGCTGCTTTTAGCGACTTGTCCTCGTCGATCTTATTATTGATGTTCTGCAGCTCGGCTAAGAAGTCTTTAAGGGAGGCCATGTCGTTATTGTATCTTTGCTCTAATTCAGCTTCGCCTGCTTCGTTCTTTACGTCTAATATGTACTCGATCGTTTGGTCTAGATAGAACTCATCATCTGTTATTCCAGGCTGCCATACTTGGACCTCTGGCAGAGTTATCCCAAGTGAGTAAGGTTCTTCTTTGTAAGGGTCGCTTTGCGCCCATCCATAATTGCTGGTCGCGATAAAGAAGAACAACACAAGTAGGGCTGTGAGCTTTCTAGCCATAAAAAGCTTATCGGAACATGGCATGGTATTCTTAATGTCTAAAATTAAGACAAATCCATGACCATAAATGCTTGAAATTACTGATGTTGCAAAATATTGTAAAAATTATATGTCATTTTATTGTCTTTTTGTGGACTTTTGGGGTCGTTTTAGTTTATTAATAGCTCTTATTAATGACATTGGAGGGCCCGTCCATGTTCTTGCTTTGCCTCTTGTTTAACTTATTACTAAGTCCTGTAAGTGCAGGCGATCTAGTTCCCTTTGAAGAAGTAAAAAAGAATGCTGAGAATATAATCTTACGCACCCATGATAAAGTTCAGATCAGTCCTGATGAATTCAAGACAACTTGTGGTCAGTTGATATCTCATGTCATCGATAATCTGGGAAAAAATTCTGTAAGAAAACAATCCATAAAAGATCAAGCTACGGACGAAGATATAAAACACACCCTTTATGTTGATCAAGAGGGCTACAGGGTCATAGAGACGAAAGAGATAAGGACCTTTGAGACGTCCATGGACCTTTTGAAGAGGATGCCCATTGAGTACTGGGGAGAGAACCTTCTTGAGAAGGTCAACAACTACGTTAACAGCGACCTCTACAAAGCTAAAAGACTTGGTCAGGACGAGTTAAGCAGCGGAGTAAGGATATCTATCCTGACCCTTGCTTTTGAACTTTCTGACTATAATGCAAAGGGTCTGCTCCCGGGATATTATTTGGAATATTTCATTGATCACTTCTATATAAACCTCAAGCTATCTCTCTCGATGATAGCAGGCACCTACGAGGATATAGTTGATGTTAGCGGCGGGACGAGTATCAAGAGGGTCCTTTACAAGGAAAATTTCAATAAATTGATTTGTGACATAATGGCTTCTTATTCCAGGAGCGTTCTTTTAGGTGACAGGCTACTCACAGAAACTATTTGGAAAGATATGAGTTCAGAAGGCCTGCTCTATTCTAAGAAGGACATGGATTTTGAGAAGTATTTTGGTGATGTAGAACTTGTTAACGTCAATGTTACTCCAGGTTCAGCCTATAAACTTGGGACAGAGGACCTTATGGAAGCCATAAACGCCGCCTCGAATAAATATTATTTTGATACCAGAGAAATAGACATGATCCTAAAGGATCAGGTCAAGAAGAACATACTGGACATACTTGATAAGGATGAAAAGCTCAGCACAAAAAAGAACAAGTTCAACGTTTTGGATAAAATAAACGATTACCTTCCAGAGGACCTTAAGGGAATTAATCTGGATAACGCGATAGATAACCTTGCCTGGTACATCGCCAATGTTCTAAATGGAGAGTTGGGCCAAACAGAGGACCTTCTTCTTTTTGGTGAATATACCGAGGGTGGAAGGAGCGGAGGGATTTTTGACAAGATAAGGACCATGGACAAGCCGGAGCTTGTGGGATTGTTTGGTGTCCTTGTCAGCGCTAACGGCCTTTGTGAGAGCAGGGATGTCAGGATGTCCGTTGAGAACGGTCTTAAAATGGCGGGGATAATGAACAGATTTGGAGAGATAAAAAAGAACAGGCTTGATCCTGCTGTAATAGAGAACGGATTGAGAATGAAGTTCTCTCCATCTATGATCGAAAAATTTAACAAGGGCGTAGACGTTCTTTCAATAAGAATAAAGTAATTGTTTTTGTAATTAGGGAGGACCTTTTATGTTTTTGGTATGTTTTATCCTTAATTTATTGTTGAGCCCCGTTAGTGCTGTCGACCTTGTGCCTTTTGAAGAAGTGAGCAAAAGAGCTGAAGCTGTTATTTCTGACATTGAGCAGGGAAAGACCGTTGACCCAAACGAGATGAGAACGGTCTGCAACCAACTTATTGAACATGCCATGTATTCTTTGGAGCATGGCTTAGTGATGATACCAGTCCGGAACAAACCATATTCTTTCAAGTATGATGAAAAAAATTACGAGATATTTGATAAAAGCATGGCTTACTTGAAAAGGTTGCCTGTCAAGCACTGGAGTATGCAGCTTTCAGCTGGGATGTCCAATACCTTTTACAGGGTGCGTACCTGGGGGCCTGTAGAGACTGAGGGAAAGATCGCTGTTCTTGATATGACAAGACTGAAGGGCTCAAAGGCCAATATAATGCTGTTCCACTTAGCTGTAGAGCTTTCTGATTACAACAGCACGAAATATTTGCCTGATAGTTTCCTGAAATTATTCGCAAGGGAGTTCTATTCCTGCTACGGAATGTCTTCTCTGATAAGTTCAAGCCTTGATATAGTAAAAAAGATCCCAGGTGGTCAGCATGATACAAGAGACCTTGAAGAGCTTTTACTCGATGTGGTAGGCTATAATTTAAGAAAGAACCTTTTAGAGGGTGAGTCATATTATTACACTGATTATTATCTATCCAAGGTCACTATAAAGGATGATGTAGAGAAGCTTGGAGATATAATTGATTTTCAGGAATACGTCGGGGACATAGATATAGAGGATATAAAGAACACAAGTTCAAACCGTGAATTGATCAACTCTATAAATAAAGCATCTGGTGCTGAATATTTTAATGTAGACCTTCTAGGCAAGGAATCAGAAGTTAAGGTAGATGTTCTTCAGGCCATTAATGATTATCTTCCTGAAGAATACAGGGCAGATAACGAACAAAAAGCAGTAGATAATCTAGCGCTGTATATTGCAACAGTACTTAATGGAAAGATGGGCCCAAAAGAGGACCTGCTCCTTTTTGGTGAGTATACAGAGGGCGGGAGAAAAGGCGGCATCTTTAAAAAGATAAAGAACACGAATGTGGTAATTCTGTTAGGTGTGCTTTCAGTACCGAACGGTTTTTGCCAGACTATTGAAGTCTCAGATATAGTTCACAGTACTTTCAAAAGAATGGGTCTTATCGACAAGTCCGGATTTGCAGCAAGCAACGAGATGTTTGACCCGAATTTGATACAGAGTAAATTACAGGTCAAATTCTCTTCTAAGCTCATGAAGGCATATGAGTTGGGAGCTGTAATGTATAGAGTGATCAAAAAGTAAATATCTATAAGCGATATTATTTTGGAGGCCTTTTTATGTTTTTGATTTGTTTTATTCTTAATTTATTGTTGAGCCCCGTTAGTGCTGCCGACCTTGTGCCTTTTGAACAGGTCAGTAAAAATGCAGATAATATAATATCCCGTATTGATCAAGGAGAAGCAGTCGATCCAAAAGAGACAGAGACAGTTTGTCTTCAGCTTATAGATCATGTTATCGATAATCTCGGCAAGAAGGCCGTGATAAGACAGGATTCCAATCTTTTCGTGTCAGAAGAGGACAGAGAGTTCTCTACGGTGTTAGATAATGTAAGTCTAAGGATAATAGAGACAAGGGAATATAGGACCTTCAACCAAAGTTTTGCCTACTTGAAAAAGATGCCATTGGAGTTTTGGGGAGAGAACCTTTTGGCAAAATTAGACGCGAAGGTCTACAACGAGAACAATAAACATGATAGTGAACTGGCCTTTAGCGCATTTAATATTTCGGTGATGAACGTTGTGTTTGAACTGGGTGAATATAACAGCAACAGGACGCTTCCAAAGTATTTTTTAGATTTCTTTGGCCACTATTACTATAACCAGGAAGGTATGAAGCTCTCTGGTATCATTGCAGATGATGATATCGCAATGACACATGAACGGGCCGATCTTTATGGGAAGGGCTTTAGAAATCTTTTGTGCGAGATAGCGTCTTCTTATGCAAGAAGCGTTCTTTTGGAAGGTTTTGCTAACAACGGCTGTGTGAACAACGATATAAATAATTTTGGCAAGGAAGTGGATTATAAAAAATATTTTGGGGACATAGTCTCTGCAGAGGTGACAAGAACACCAAGTAAGATAGCGCTTATGGAGACCATAAATGAAAGCTCTGGAAGCATATATTTTAATTTTGATGTAGTAGAACAGGAGGATGCTCCTATAACTTCAAAGTTCGCTCAAAAGATGGCAGAGATGAAAAAGTTCAATGCTAGTACCACAAAATTCAATATGCTTGAAAAACTTAATGAATATCTGCCTAAAGACCTTCAAGCTGATAATATGGAGAAGGCTTTGGATAACTTTGCAAAACATATTGTGAATAGTCTTGACGGTGAACTTGGTGATAAAGAAGACAGACTTTTGTTTGGTGACTATACCCAAGCTGGTCGTACCGGAGGGTTGTTTGACAGGATCAAGATGAGCAATGATGTGGCCATGGTGGGATTGATCGGTGTGCTTGCATATGCCAACGATCTTTGTGAGAGCAGGGATGTTAATTCATCTGTTTACAGCGGATTTAAGATCGTGGGAATAGTACAGGGTATAAACTCAATAAACAGGGATAAACTGGACCCAAAATATATACAAAAAAGACTACAATTAAAATTCTCGCCTAAAATGATGGATCTTTATGTTAAGGGCGCAGAACTCATAAGGATGTAAGAAATATCATGATAACCTTTTACCTTTTATTCTCATTGCTCTTTAGTTCAGTTACCGCTCACGCCGAAGATGGCGTTGGAGTAGGTGAACTGGTGAACAGCCTCTTTACGGATTGTCCACTTGAAGATATTCAATCTACGGTACAACAGATAGTCTCTTCACCAGAAGATTGGCAGAAAACACTGCTGGCCAAGCTAAGGGTCCAGGAATCTACAGACCTGAATAAATATTTTAATACTGGTGTATACGAACATAATGAAAGAATAGTAGCCGTGATGCTCGCTTTATCGGATTATTACAAGACGAATGACCTTGACCCTTCTTATATAGATTTTTTCACCATGTACCTTTTCTTTGATATTGATGATGATGCCGTTATAAAGAAAAAGGTCGGCAGTTTCTCTTCTGAGTATAAACGCCAGGGAAAGGATGCTGAATTCTATCTAGATATGCTGTTCAGTGCTCTTAAGTTATATCTTAACGACGAGACTATAGCCATTGGCGGCGTGTTATATGAAGAGTTGGCTAAATACTATGATGGAAACCCGGAGTTCATAAAAAGACACTTTCCTCTAGGTATAAGAAGCGTTTATTTAATGAGAGGAAAAAAGATAATTAATCTTATAGATGATAGGAATAAATCCTTTGCCGAAATACAAAAGGGCAAGAACGTATCTGAGGTTAAGATGCTCCGTAAGAGGGATATCTTAATGAATGTTTATCAAAAGAAGTCTCAAGATACTTCAAAAATAATCAATATGCTTAACGCTTATCTGCCGGAACATTTAAGGTCCATGGACATCAGGGCCCTTACTGACAATTTTGCAAGGCTAATAGTACAAACCAAGGACTGTAACATAGGTACAAAAGAGCAGGAAGTATTGTTCGGTGTTGATAACAGTGGAGGGCTCTATAATTACTGGATGAAGTTCAGCGACATTGAATATAGCCAGTCAATGCTACTCCTGTTCGGAGCTTTCATATATAAGAGCGGCCTTTTTAATGTAAGGGAGATAAGCAGGCTGGTCACTACCGCTTACATACAACTAGGAATTATATACCAGACTGATCCACGAACCGATAAAACTGACATAAAGGTTATTGAATATAACACCGGCATAAGGTTAAACAGCTTTGCTGTTGAAAAGTACAACAAGGGCCTAGAGGCTGTAACGCTTCGTTCTGGCTCCAGGTATTAGACACCATATATAAATGGAGGACTAATTTATGTTGTTCCTTTTAGTTTTTGTTTCCGTTTTTTCTTCATCGTATTCACAGATCTTGCCTTTTGAAGAAGTGAGCAAGAAAGCTGACGCCATTATCGCACGAATGGATGCTAATGAGCAGGTCGATCCAGAAGAACTTAAGGAAGTCTCTCTTCATCTGATCCTGCATCTTCAGAATAATTTAGAAAAGACACCTGGCAAATACCAACCATCCCATCTTTTTTGCTCCAGGGAAGATCTTAAGAACTCTGTCGTAGTTTATGAGAAAGCCCCTTTTGCAACATTCGGTGAATTAAGGTACATAGACAGTGAGCCCTTTAAAGTATTCAAAAAAGCCATGGAGTATCTGGACAAGATACCTTTTGAACATTGGTCAGAACCATTCAATGACAGAATATCAAGCGAGGTGTTCCCGTATGGGCTGGAATATGATTTCAAGACATATCCTACGGGCAGTATCTTTACTATAGTCAATATGCTTCGATATATTGCGGCGGACAATGTATATAAGGTAAAACCGGTGATGGATGATATTGGTGAGGAAAGAGGTGATATTTTCAAGGATTGGTTAAATACGATCATTGAAATCAGGGCCATCGGTGTTTTACAAGGCAGAATATCTAATTTTGAGTATGCTCTGGAGAAGAACCTGTGGACAGCTAGAGGAAAATATCTGTCAAAATTAGAAGCTGCTGAAGTGAAGAATTTACTGGCAGCAAAGGTCATTTATGCAGAAGATCAAAGTCTTTTACCCTTTGACTCAGATGAATTGTTGCTTGAGCTTAATGATAGGGAAGAGCTATATAGAGAGGGACTAAAAGAGTTTCACAAGAATTTTCATAAATCATATAAAGCGCCAGAAATGATCAATCAATATTTACCGGCCTATAGCAGGTCAAATAATCTTAATGTCTCCATAGATAATCTGGCAAGGCGTATAGCAGAAGACCTTGATGGTAAACTTGGTGATAAAGAGAATATACTCCTTTTTGGAGAATATACTCAACAAGGCCGTACCGGTGGGATCTTTACCTATCTGGAAATGAAAGGGATGTACGACCTTGTCCTTTTATTCGGTGTTCTTGGATATGCCAATGGGCTTTGTGAAGAAAGGGAAGTGAGCATGACGATCTTGTCCGAATTTAAGAAGATCGGCATAATATCCACTTATGGCGATATCAAGACTGAAAAACTCGATCCAGGGTTCATGCAGGAAAATAGAAAGATCGTGTTTTCCCCAGCGATGACTAGAATGTACAATAAGGGCGTAAAGGCCATCACAATAAAAAAATAAAAGATATTAGTGGTTAGTAGTGTTCCCATGGAACAGGAGGACTAATTTATGTTGTTTGTTTTAGCTTTTATTTCCATTTTTTCTTCATCGGCGTATTCACAGATCTTGCCTTTTGAAGAGGTAAGCATTAGGGCTGATGCCATTATCGCACGAATGGA
Organism: Bdellovibrionales bacterium; assembly: GCA_022710165.1. Lineage (GTDB taxonomy): Bacteria > Bdellovibrionota > JAFGOL01 > JAFGOL01 > JAFGOL01 > JAKLHL01. The sequence goes on from JAKLHL010000050.1 coordinate 8,018, forward strand.
TGCTAATGAGCAGGTCGACAGCAAAGAAGTAAAAGAAGTATCTCGTCTACTTATAGAATATGTCGTATCAAATTTAGGGAAAGATGCCGAGAGAAGACGAGCAGCCAATCTTTTTATCTCTGAAGAGGACATGAAAAACTCCGTCTTTCTTAAAGAACGTAATATAAGAGAGATCAGAACAGTAGAGTATAGGACTTTTATACGAAGCATGGATTACCTAAAGAGAATACCCATGGAATTTTGGGGTGAAGATTTGGTGGATAGATTAGACGCTGTCGCTTATGCTCCCAAAGGTTTTGATAAAGAGAACCTTACAAAGAGCTATGACAAGATATCACTTATGAACATTGCTGTCGAATTGTCGGATATTAACACCAAGCAAACACTTCCAGACTATTTTCTTGATTTTTTCTCCTGCTATTACTACAACAGTGCTCTTGTTTCTTTATCTTATATTAATATAGAAGACGACATAGCGGGGAATTACGATCAAAGGCTGCTTTTAAAGGATGATATTAAAAAACTATTTGGTGACATAACTGCCTATTATGCAAGGCTGATACTCGTGGAAGATTTTGTTGATAAAGGATATGTGGGCAGAGACCTAAAGGCTTTCTCTGATAAGATAGATCTTGATAAATATTTTGGAGATATTGAGGCGCATAAGATAAATGGTCTCTACGGCGTAAAGAAGGGCTTGGTCGAGATCATAAATTCTTTGTCAGAAAAAAAATATTTTGACCCTTTAAGATATGAGGAAGGAGAAGCGGATCATCATAAAAAGGCAGCAGAGAGGATCGCTTCCAAAAAGAGAGCGAATGCACATGTATATGTCTTTAATGTTTCCGATAAACTCAATGCATATCTGCCTGAACATCTTAGATCTACATGTCTTGACATAGCTCTGGATAATTTTGCTCTTTACGTTGCTGGGACCTTGGATGGTGTGCTTGGTGAAAAAGAAGACATACTCTTGTTTGGGGATTATACTGAGGGCGGAAGGATGGGCGGTATTTTTGGAAAGATGGTGGCGATGAAACAAAATGAGATGATAACTCTTTTTGGTGCTCTTGCTTATGTAAATGGCTTTTGTGAGAACAGAGAAGTCCTTATGACGGTTAATGACGGATTTAAAATGGCAGGTATAATGTCTTACAAAGGTGTCTTGAACAGGGAAAAATTTGATAAGAGCCTGATCGAAAAAAGGTTTGATATAAAATTCTCATACGGGATGACAAGAAGATTCAATAAAGGCGTTGATCTGATCAAAATGTAAATGATCAGAATACGCTGCTTACGCCGATAAAGAAACGACCCTTCTTGTATTCAGTACCTTTGTAGAGGCCTATTCTGAGCGTTACTGGCACATGATAGAACACGTATCCACTGCTTCTAAGCTCTATGCCGCCTGAATGGAAGTCATACTTAAAATCCCTTCCCATGAAGCCATTGTCAAAGACTAGGGCTCCATGTATCTTTGTGAAGAAGAGAGGGAATAGATTGTGTCCGCTGTTTATTGTGAGTATTGGGAAGCGGTACTCAATGTTATTAACGAACATGGACCTAGAGGCGAAATAACTTACAGGGTATCCTCTGATGAGATATCTTTTTGCCCCGAAGATAAGGGAGCTGAACTCTCCGCCTGCGAGGAAGAACATATAAGGGTCGCCATAGCTATAAGACAAGTCATTGTTTACTGCAATGACATGATGAGAGGACCCAAGTTTTATATAGAACCTTAAGTTAGAGTCTATTTGATATTCGCTGTATGTTGAGTCCATCGCTTTTGGGAAGATGCTGTATTTAAGGAACGCAGAAAGTCCTTTCTCTGGGTCGCTTATTGCCGACCAGGTAGTTGATATATCTCCGTAGCCTATGATGCCGTAAACGCCGTACCTTTTTATTCTCTTTTCCGCATAGTCCATTTTTCTATAATGGTACGTTATACCTGT
>JAKLHL010000051.1 GCA_022710165.1 Bdellovibrionales bacterium
GCGTTATTAACCTGTTTGCATGCTCTATCCATCTCTTTCAGTTTTTTCGCATTTTCTGGTTTTTTCATGGCTTCTGCGTAACCTTTATAATTCGGTCCTGCCATAACAGTAAAAGATAACATAAGGCATGCCGCCAAAAACAAGGTCTTCTTCATAAAACCTCCTAACAGCCTAAATTCAGCCTAAAAATGATTTACACCCCTTTACTTCCAAAATCAAAGTAAAAGCAGTAGAATCCTTAATTATGCAAAACTACAATAAAAAGGTTATCTTAAAAAAAGGCAAAGATTTTCCAGTAAAGAACAAACACCTGTGGATATTCTCTGGCGCCATAGAAAGAGCAGAACCATATGAGAACGGTGAGATCCTAAAAGTATATTCCAGTAATAATGAATTCCTTGGTCATGGATATTTTAACAGCAAAACAACCATCGCAGGTAGGATGCTTAATTTTTCCAGCGAAGATCCCATGACGTCTATAAAAAAGAACATCAACACGGCAGTAAAATTAAGATCACAGCTTATGGAAGGTAAAAACACCAATGCATACAGGCTTATCAACGGTGAGAATGATAATATGCCTGGTCTTATAGCAGATATTTATAATGATATCCTCGTTATCCAAATAAGCACTGTTGGGATGGATAAGATAAAACCCGTAGTCATAGATTCGTTGATCGATTTGTTCGGTAAAAACATTACAATATATGAAAGGTCAACGATGCCCGCCAGAAGGATCGACGGTCTAAAGGATTTCGAGGGATTCATCAACGGTGAAAAGAAACAAAGGACCCAGATACTGGAAAATGGCATAAAATTCGAGGTCGATGTGGCAGAAGGCCAAAAGACAGGTTTTTTCTTGGACATGAGAGAGATGAGGTCTTTAATAGGCGGTCTAAGCAGGAACAAGAAAGTCCTTAACTGCTTTTCATACAGCGGCGGTTTTTCCCTATATGCATTAAAGGGCGGTGCAAGTTATGTAACATCAGTAGAGATATCAGAACAGGCCAATCAGCTCTCTAAAATGAACTTTGAGCTTAACGGTTACGACCACAACAAGAACAAGATAGTAACGCAGGATGTTTTTGAATTCCTTAAAAAGGATGAACTTAATTACGACATAGTCATACTTGACCCGCCTGCTTTTGCAAAGAAAAAACAGGACATAGATAATGCCACTAGAAAATACATCGAGCTTAACAAACTAGCCCTCTCCAAGATGAAACCTGGATCCATACTACTAACCTGTTCATGCTCTTACTATATGGATGAGGAGTCTTTTGACAAAGTAATAAAAAGAGCCGGCGTAGATACCAATAGGGACATAAGACTGCTTTCAAAACATAGAATGGCACAAGACCATGCTATAAACATATACAACACCGAGTTTGATTATCTTAAGAGCAGACTGCTTTACATTATATAAATACTATTGGAACTTCTTTATTATCTCGAGCTTTCTTTCCCTGACCCTTACTATCTCTTTGGCTTGGAATATCCAATTGTCCCTTTCTATCCTGCCCGGGAAATACTTTATAAGCTTTGTCGCCCTTTCTACGTCGTCTTTAGTAAACTTTGCTATCTGTAAGATGGTGTAAACACCTATGCTGTGAAGTTTCTTCTCTATAAAAGGCCCTATGCCTCTTATCTGCTTCAGGTCCTCTTTATCTGTCTCTTCAACAAAACCTATGCTTTCTAGTAGCAGCTGTTTTTCTCTTTCAAAACGCTCTTTTTCTGTCTCTATTATCTCTTTCTTTTCTTCATTCAGTTTCTTAACTATTTTTACTTCTTCATTCCTTATCTTAGCTATCTCTTCCCTAAGGTTCTGGTTCTCATCCCTAAGGGCTTTAAGCTCCATTATGTGATTGTGTCTTTCAACCCTAATAGACTCTTTAAGCTCGTTGTTCTGTTCAAGTATAGACTTGTTCCTGTTCCTTAGTTCGTCAGACTCTACACCAAGTTTGTGGTTCATTGCCGAGAGATGCCTTTCTGCGTTCCTCTTTATATCATCGTTCTGATCTACCAATTTTTGGTTCTGTCTATTAAGTTCATCTATATCAGAACTTAGTTTCTTATTCTCATCCTTAAGCCTTTTTATCTCTTCCCTGCTGAAGATCATCCCGGACGTTGGTTTTTTCCTTTCGTCCTCAAGGAACCCTCTGAGCCTTTCGTTCTCCTTCTTGATCAGTCTATACTCATCAACGACTTTTTGGTTCTCGTCTTTTAGTGAATTATAACTGGAAAGTATCCTGTCCCTATCATTCAAAAGTCTAGTGTAGTCGTCCTTAGACCTTGCGACGTCCATTTCCATCTTTCTAAGACTTCTCTTTTTAGGATGTGTTTTTGATATGTAGTAAAGGAAAGTTGAAAGCAGACCTATAAAGAACCCTCCAAGTATCATTATGGATATCTGTATGGATGCAGCCGTCTTTGGGTCTGCGATCCCTTGGGTTAGTGGACTTATAAATTCAAATAGTCGTTCCAAGTTATATCTCCTCCTATTCAGGGACTTTTACTACTATCTCAACCCTTCTGTTCTGCATCCTATCTACATCAGTTTCGCCTTCAGACTTTGGAGACTCGCTACCCTTTGAATCCATTATCACCACCTTACCGATTACGCCGTTATTGTTCATATAGTCCCTTACAGCCTCTGCTCTTTTTATGCCCAAATTAAAATTATTCCTCTCTGGACCAACATTACAAGTATGTCCGGTCAAATAGACCATGGCAGTTGGATTCTCTTCCACATACCTCAATATTGACTTAATGTTCCTGTCTAAGACGCTAAGGTTCTTTATAAGTGTGGTGTTGAATATAAAATAAACTTCGCTCAAGGCCAACGGTTCCGGCCTTGGCTCTTCCTTCACTACAGGTTCTGGTTCAGGCTCGGGTATTTTTTCTTCCATCACCGGAGGGTCAACTACCATGACGATCCCTCCAGCAGGAACTTCTTTTTCTTCGCAAAGGTCCTTAACACCACACACGTACCAGTATGAGCAAAACCACATCCAAAGGCCCAAAACTATGACGCTTGCTAAGGCTCTTTTCATTAATTGTAATTTATTACAAAAAACACAAAAATAAAAGGGCTAAGAAGCCGGAAAACCCTTAAAATTGACCGGTGGAGAGCAAAACCAGGGTACATGCAAACACTGTGTCTATTCCCTGTTTTTCTGCAAGGTCCCGTAATGAATAGTTCTCTGCACCAGGATTGAAGATTATACGCCTCGGCCTTAAAGCGAGGATCTCGTTTGCAAGGCTATCGGACACTTCACTATTAACATAAAGCGTAACTGTATCTATTTGTTCCTTGATATCAGATATTGAATTATAGACCTTAACACCCTCTATTTCCTTATGGACCTTATGGACCGGATAAACATTGTGACCAGCAGCCCTTAACCTTTGAAGGGCCATATAAGAATACCTGTGAGGTTTATCTGATGCACCTATAATAGCAACATTCATAGTCACGTCCTTGATACCACTTTTCTTAAGATGGAGTACTTTGGGATATTTCCATCAAGCAATATCTCATCCTCATTCTGTACTACATCACAAGTAGTGCCATCCTTCATTTTTAGCGGTTTTGGCATGTTTAGGCTGGATATCCTGCCGTCTGGCGTAAGACATTCTAGAACATCTCCTGCATTTATCTTATTCCTTACTCTAAAGATCGTTCCATCTTTTGTTGAGCTGGAATAATTGGCAACGAATATTGAGTTAAATCTTTGTTTGTTCTCTTCCTGGCTGTAGTCATCAGGCTTGATACTACCTTTCATAAAACCGTAGGAATAGCCTCTATTGCTTACCCTCGACAAGAGGTCAAAGCATTGCTCGTTGCTCAAGTTCTCTCCGTCCATTACTCGCCTATATAATGAAACAACGGAAGCTATGTAATGTATGGTCTTCATCCTCCCTTCTATCTTAAAGGAATTAACACCTAGTTTTTTTAGGTCTTGGACGTAAGGGAATAGTGCCAGGTCTTTGTTGTTAAAAAGATAAAGCCCTCTTTCATCTTCAAATACCGGATAATGTTCCCCTGGCCTCGTTTCTTCAACCACGCTGTATTTCCATCTGCAAGGATGTGTGCATTCACCTCTATTGGCTTTTCTTCCGGTCATATAATCGCTGATGGCACATCTTCCTGAATATGAAAAACAAACGGCTCCATGTATAAAAACTTCTGTTTCTACCTTATCCCTGACTTTTCCTTGTATCTCCTTTATTTGATCAAAAGAAAGTTCTCTAGCTAGATTAACCCTTTTAGCTCCGAGTTCTTTGTATGCAAGTATCGTCTGCCAGCTCATAGTATTAGCCTGTGTGCTTATGTGTATGGGTGTCCTTATGCCAGCTTTCTTGAACTCGTTCATAACGCCAAGGTCAGAGACTATGAACGCGTCGGCATCAAGTTCTTGCAGGTTTTTTGCTAATTTAACAAGCGTGTCATACTCATTAGAGTATGGATAAACATTAAGCGTAATATATGCTTTTTTACCGTTCTTATGGAGGAACCTTATGCCTTTGTCTGCATCATCAACACTAAAATTACCGGCGTAACTCCTTAATGAAAATTCCTGCATACCGAAGTAAACAGCATCAGCGCCATATATTGATGCATATTCCAGCTTTTCAAGATCGCCTGCGGGAGCTAAGAGCTCAGCCATTTAACATCTCCTTTAAATACTTACCAGTAAACGAGCCTTGAGTGCTTGCGATCTCTTCTGGTGAACCTTGTGCTATTATCCTTCCGCCATTCTCGCCGGCGTCAGGACCAAGGTCAATTACGTGATCGCTGTGCTTTACAAGGTCCATATTGTGTTCAACTACAAGAACACTGTTACCCTCATTGACCAATTTCTGAAGTACTATTATAAGACGCTCAACCTCAGAGGGATGAAGACCTGTCGTTGGTTCGTCCAATATATAGAGCATGTGTGAGCGTTTTTTCTTACTCGTGCCTTCTATCAGCTCTTTGCATATTTTTAATCTTTGTGCTTCACCGCCGGAAAGAGTTCCTGCCGCCTGACCAATAACAAGATATTCAAGTCCAACATCCATAAGCAGCTTTAACATGTTCCTAAGATTGTGTGATGATATAAAGAAGTCGTATGCTTCCTCTACCGTCATGTTGAGCACTTCATTTATGTTCTTTCCCTTATAGGTCACATCAAGGACTTCTTTTTTATATCTAGTTCCATGGCAGGTTTCACATCTCATATATATGTCTGCCATGAACAACATATCTACCTCGATAAAACCGTCTCCTCCGCACACCGGACAAGCGCCGTCTTCAACGTTGAAAGAAAAATGAGAAGTAGTATAACCCCTGCTTCTAGCCAACGGGGTTTGTGCAAAGCATTCTCTTATATAATCAAACCCAGATATAAATGTTATAGGCGTTGATCTTTGTGACCGAGTAAGAGGGTCTTGATCTATCATCATCACGTCTTCTACATGTTCAAGTCCTGATATGGCTTTATACTCTGGACTACGCACGGATTCTTTTCCGAACTTTGATAGCAATATCGGATAAACAGATCTTGTTATCATCGTACTTTTACCGCTGCCAGAAACACCAGTTACACAGACGAACCTGTTGAGAGGTATCTTAAGATCAACATCCTTAAGATTGTTCTCTTTAAGACCTTTAATGGTCAGAAAATTAGTGCCTGTGCCAACTCTTCTCCTTGAATAAGAGGTCCTGTCACTAACACCAATATATCTTGAAGTTATCGTGTTAGCCTTCTTTGAGAATTCGTTTATCGGACCAGCGAACACAACATTGCCGCCTTTCAGACCGCTCTGCGGTCCAAGCTCTACAACGTGGTCCATGGCTTTTATGATAGCAGGATCATGTTCGACAACAATTACCTTATTACCGTTATCACGGATCCTGTAGATCATGTTAAGAAGTCTATCAACGTCCCTCGGGTGAAGACCTATGCTGGGTTCGTCAAGGACATATATGGTATCTACCAAAGACGCTCCCAACTGGTTCGAAAGGTTTATCCTTTGAGCCTCACCATTGGAAAGGGTCTTCGCAAGTCTGTTAAGTGTAAGATAACCAAGACCTATATCATTAACAAAAGAAGTTCTCTGAAGCAGCTGCTTCATTATCTCTCTGGTTATGTTCTTTTCATGTTCTGTCAGCTGTAATTCTCCCAGCCATTTATATAGCTCAGACATGCACATCTCGTGTATCTGGTTTATGTTCTTGTCTGCTATCTTTACATAAGCTGCAGAGGGGTTCAACCTGGTACCATTACACGTCGTACATGTGTAAGAACTTTTGTATCTATTAAGGAGCACTCTTACGTAGACTTTGTATTTTTTCTTCTCAAGTTCCTCAAAAACATAATTCAAGCCAAGGAATTTATCTTTGCCCTTGCCGCCGCGTCCCTCGTAGATGAACTTTTTTTCCTTTGGGGTCAGTTCACTGAACTTTTTGTTAACATCAACCCCCTTATCTCTAAGGTAATTAACCATAGTGTGAAAATGATGTCTTACGCTTGGTTTGTTGAATATCTCAAGAGCTCCGCCTAAAATGCTTTTACTTGGATCGGGAACAAGTTTTGATTCGTCTATCTTTAGTATGTTGCCAAAACCTTTACAATCCGGGCAGGCACCAATAGGACTGTCAAAAGAAAAAAGCCTGGGGTCCACATCAATAAAGGCCTTGCCGCATGACGAACATACATTATCGACGTTAAATCTTGATATCTTGCCCTGATCGATAAAATTGACATAAGATTCCCTGTGGCCAAGGAATATAGACCTTTCTACAGCTTCCCAAATCCTATTCTGTTCGGATTCAGATATCTGGAACCTGTCATAAACGACAAAGTATTCTGAGGGCAGTTCAACATCGTCCTCGCTAAGATCATAGGTCTGACCGTTAAAGAACACTCTCATGAACCCTGACATAAGAAGCTCTTGTTTGGTCCCCTTGAACTTGAACATAATATAGACCCTTTGGTCTTTGTGTTTTGATACAAGCTCTTTAACAATATCGTCTATGGTATATTTTTTTACCTCTATATTGCAGTCGGGACAGTACGTATGGCCAACCTTCGAGAACAACGACCTAAGGTAATCATATATCTCTGTAATGGTCCCAACGGTACCTCTGGAGCCTTTTACTTTATTCCTTTGTTCTACGGCAATAGTAGGGGATATATTCTCTATCGACTCAACGGCAGGCTTGTCTATCCTTTCCAGGAACTGCCTGACATAAGACGACAATGACTCTATGTATCTTCTCTGACCCTCTGCATATATTGTATCAAATACCAATGACGACTTACCTGAACCACTTGGGCCTACTATTACCGTAGCCTTAGAATCAGGAATAACGACACTGATCCCTTTTAAATTATTCTGGGATGCACCTTTTATAATAAGATCAGACATAAAATATTCTAATAATTCTCTCTAAAGAACCTTGTCTCGTCGGCGTCCTCTGGTTTGTACTCACCCTCTACCCTTGTAGGTTCGGAGCCTGCTTTAAAAGGAAGGTATAATACTTTTTTGGACCTCATTGAAGCGACCCTTCCAGTATAACCATCTATCTTCACTACGTTGATACCCTGAGGCTGTGAGAAGTCTGACTTAGGATATCTTGAAACAGCATATTTCATATAAGGTATCCATATCGGTATGGCCACCTCAGCTCCTGTCCTTCCTTCTCCAAGGGTCTTCGACTGGTCGTCATATCCGACCCAAACACCAGTTACAACATTCGGTGTATAACCAACGAACCATGCGTCGGTAAAATCATTTGATGTTCCGGTCTTTCCAGCCAAAGGAACATTAACGGCGGATCCAGCCTGAGCACCAGTACCTCTTGTAGCCGCATCTTTTAAAAGCATGTTCATTATATAAGCGGTCTTTGGTGATATAACATATCCAGCAGGCACAGGATCTTCTACATATTTCTTGCCCTCTATACCTTGTTTTATGATCTCCTCGTCTTGATCTTCAAATTCTTTAAGTGCTTCTTCCTGTCTTTCCTCTCTCTGTTCTTTTGCCTGTTTATCCTCTATCAGCTTAAGCTGTTCCTCTCTAAGCTTTTCGTCTTCTTCTGTAAAATTCTTGTCCAACAAAGGATCATATGGCTTAGATGGATCATACTGCTCTACCACGTTGCCGTCCCTGTCTTCCACTTTAAAGATAAAGAATGGAGCGACCCTTTTCCCTCCATTAGCAAAAACCCCAAAAGCCTTGGTCATTTCCCATAACGATACCGAGGTAGATCCAAGTCCCAAGGAAAGGTCCCTTGGCATTTCAGAATTAATACCCAGGTTCTTTGCATATTCTATAACGTAAGAGACTTTAACGTCCTGAAGTATCTTTGTAGTAGGTATGTTCCTTGAGAATATAAGGGCATCCCTGAAAGTTGTGTCGCCATAGAATTCCTTTGAATAATTAGCGGGTTTCCACGTACCGCCTTTCTCTTCATCTTCGTTATCATAGACTATAGGTGCATCAACTATTATAGTCGCTGGAGTAAAGCCGCTGTCAAGTGCAGCTGAATATACAATAGGTTTAAACGTAGAACCGGCTTGTCTTTTTGCCTGATAGGCACGATTGAACTCACTACAGCCAGTCTCATCAAGCCCACTCAATCTTGCCATGGCACAGTTCTTGTAACTATAGCCTCCAACCATTGCATTGATGGATCCATCAACGACGTTAAAAGACAATAGCGATCCCTGAACCAAAGGTTCCTGTTCCAGAGTAAAAACGCCCTGCCTTAAAATTGAGACGTACACCATGTCCCCTTTTCTTAGGAACCCAGAACTTAATTTTCCGCCATAAGCCCAGGAATAACCGTCTTTCTTTATAACACCTTCCACGTTCCCGACCTTGATCTTTATCTCCTGGGTCTTATCATTAATGCCCATAACAACAGCCTTATACCTTTTATCTTTCTCTATCGGTGTAGGTGCTGTTTTCATACTATACTGGTTTTTCTTGTCCTCTTTTTCCTCTATAACGAACATCTTATTCCTAAACTTGAATTCCTGCCAAAGCTCAGGGAAATAGATGTAGTCCCTTACAGAGCCCACTGATTCCATGTGTATCTTTTCGAGCTCTGCGTTTATTTCTTTATCAGAATGCAGTTTCTTTATTGGGCCCCTGAACCCTTGTTGTTTATCAAGCAGCTCTATTTCGTCCTTCACAGCTTTGTCTGCGACCTTCTGCATCTCAAGATCAAGTGTTGAATATATCTTCCATCCTTCATCTAAGACCCTGTCTGAGCCGTATTTAGAAACAAGATACCTTCTAACGAACTCAACAAAGTAAGGCGCATACTGCAAGTTGTGGTCTATGTTCTTATAAAGCTTCAACCTTTCGTTAGCTGCCTTAAGGGCTTCTTTTTTAGTGATATAGCCGTCCTCTACCATCCTATTTAGGACGTATATCTGTCTTTCTTTAGCTTTGTCCGGATTTGAATATGGAGACCATTTAGACGGTGCTTGAGGAAGTCCTGCAAGCAAGGCCGCCTCTGCAATAGTAAGGTCTTTTGCGTCCTTGTTAAAATACTGACTAGCTGCAGCCTGCACACCATATGCATTATGTCCGAGGAAGATCTGGTTCAAATATAAGAACAATATCTCGTTCTTGCTTAAATGGCTTTCTATCCTGCCGGCCAATATGGC
>JAKLHL010000052.1 GCA_022710165.1 Bdellovibrionales bacterium
CACGATGGGTTTTTTGAACCTAAAGCTTGCGATGAAAAGATTAAGCCCGACAGGCGGTGTTAGGTAGCCTATCTCTAGATTGGTAAGGAAGATCACGCCTAGATGCAGAGGGTTTATCCCGTACTCTTGGCCTATCGGTATTATCAAAGGCACAACCACCAGTATTGCAGAGAATATGTCCATCATGCATCCAACTATCAAGAGGAACACGTTAAGCACCATCAAGAAAGCGACCTTGCTGGATATGTACATCTTTAACTGACTTACAAGATTTGCAGGCACTTCCTGCTCTATAAGATAATTGGTAAAGGCCAGCGCCATACCGATTATTACCATTATACCGCCGATGAGTATGGAAGCTTCTTTGATGACCTTAGGGAGCCCGCGTCTAAAAGACACTTCCCTATATATAAAGACTTCAACTATCAGGACGTAGAATGCTGTTATTGCAGAGGCCTCGCTTGCAGTGAATACACCGCCGTAGATCCCCCACAAAACAATTATCGGCAGAGGTATTTCCCACTTTGCCTCTTTTAATGCCGGCCAAAGCTTAGAGAACTTAAAGCTTTGTCTTGGGACACCGCTGGACCTTGCATTTATCACGCCGTAGATAGAAAGTACTACAACCAAGAGTATGCCAGGCAAAAGTGTTGCCCGGAATAGATTATCCACAGTAAGGGTCAACCCTTCTGCAGAACCTGAATATGCAGAGCCTGCTATTACAGCGTATAGGATGACTGGAAGGCTTGGAGGGAATAAAAGCCCAAGGCTTCCGCTTGTGGTTAAAAGTCCGAGAGAGAATTTTTCTTTGTAACCTTCTTTTAAGAGCACAGGTAAAAGCAAACCGCCAAGGGCGACGATAGTCACACCGGACGCCCCTGTGAACGCCGTAAAGAAAGCACAACTAAGAAGTGCTACTATTGGAACACCGCCGGGGAGCCAGCCAACTAAAGCCTTGCTTACATTTATTATTCTTTGCGGGGTCTTGCTTTCTGCCATCAAATATCCGGCAAAAGTAAAAAGCGGTATAGCCATCAAGACCGGGTTCGTTGCTATCTTATAAACCTCTATAAAGATGCCGGCGCCCATATCTCCAGAGGTGTAATATCCATAAATTGCCGCACATCCTATCATAAGGAATAGGGGAACTCCCATGAGGGCAGAAAAAACCATTAGGCCTATAATGACCCAGTTCATAGTTTTTCTTCCTCCAGCGGTCTATCCAATATAAGACTTGCGAGTATCCTTATGCTCATGAATAACAACGCTATAGGTACGATGATGAAAACCACCCAGGTGGGAACGCCTAAAAATGCTGTCATCTGGTTCTCTGATTCAAGGATCGTGTAAGTTATGGACGACTTTAGGAGCATGATCGAGATTATCAACGATGCTATCCTTACATAGATAAGTCTGAACCTTGAAAAACCGTGGGCCGTTATGAGCCTTGATATTACTTCTATATTTATGTGCCTTTCCCTTCTTGTTGCAAGGCTTGCCCCTGTAAAGCCTACCCAGAGAACCAAAGAGCGTACCATCATATCGCTCCAGTCCATGCCTGAGTCAAATACGTTCCTTAATATGACCTGAAGTGTTCCGAATACCAGCATGATCATAAGCCAAAGGCTTAGGAACCAGCTTTCGCCGGAGGCCATTACAGCCTCTATCTTCAAAAAACTATTTCTTATTTTTTCTGTATTCATCTCTGTATTTTATTGCAAGGTCCAGTGTCTTTTGGTCGTAAAGTTTACCGACCAGCGACCTCCATACGTTCTTGCTTATCTCGTCGAATTTAACTACATCCTCTTTATTGAGCTCAACGAACTTTATGTTGTTCTTCTTTAAAGTGTCGTATGCCTTTTCATTATCTTTTCTTGATTCGGTCACAAGCTTCTTGCAGAAAGCGTCCGCATCCGTCTTTAATAGCTTTTGCTGTGCTGGGCTTAGCTTGCTGAAAGATGACTTTGTCATAAGTACCGCCCCTGTGGCGTTGGTTATCTTTAACGTCGTCATATATTTTGTTTTTGTGAACCACTGCATGGCTATAGCAGCCAGCGGCGAGATATAAACAGAATTTATAAGACCGGTCTGTAGTGATGTATAAACATCAGTGACCGGCATTGGGTTAGGCACCACCTTTAACTGAACAAAAAGTTCCTTTGCAAGAGGATCGCCTTCCCACGCCCACATCTTGACCCCGCTCAATGCGGCAAGGGAGTCCAGCTTCTTATTAGAGAACATATTTACAAAACCGACCTCTGCCCAGCCAAGGAGCACATAACCTTTCTTGCCGAGCTCGTTTTCAAAGTATGGTCTTAACTTATTGCTTACGTAGTCAACTTCTTCGTAGTTCTCAAAAAGGCGGGGTATCTCTAGCACTCTTATTGAAGGGAGTATCTGCCCAAGTCCTACACCGGTAAAACCGGCGCTGTCGATCTTTCCCATCTTCATTTTTCTTATTACATCGAACTCATCCCCGCTGACTCCGCCAGGGAAGATCTTGAAAGAGAGAGCTCCTTTGCTTTTTTGTTTTATCTCTTCATTGAAAGACCTCATCAGGTTCATCCATGTGGATCCTTCAGGGGCGAGCACTGCAAAGCGGATGTCTTTTGCCTGCAGGTTAACGCCTGTGGCGAACAGAAAAATGAACGTCGAAAATAACAGGACCTTCTTCATTGGTTCTCCTTATTCCTCTACGAAGAGTTCAGAAATGGAAGCTTTTATTTGTGGTGTCTTAAGTTTTACGGCGTTGTTGATAAGCACTACATCACCCTCGCCAAGAGGGGCCTTTTGTATCTCGTCAACAAGTCTTGCGAAAAGTTTTTTATCTTGAAGCGCAGGGGCGCAGTACTGTGCATATAAGAGCTGGACTATAAGGAATTTCCTCTCAGATATCTTTAGGGCTTCTTCCATAAGGGCCGCGCCGTCTTGCGGTTTTCCGCCAAGCATCTTTGGCATAGAGCATTCTATGACTCCCTTCAGCGCCAAAGGAGCACCGTGGAAGTATGACTTCTTAAGTTCTATTGTCCTGTCCAGCAGGGCCTTTATCTTTGGCAGTTCTATGAGCCTGTCAGAAGAGGTCCTGTTGGCGTTCACCAAAAGCGCCCAGTTAAAAGAGGTCCAGAACAAGACCTCTTCATCCTTTATAAGATCAAGCTCGTTCTCGAGCAGGTCAAGATCATTAGTATCAAGCGCTCTTTTTATTATTACGTCGTCATTTAAGACAGATAATCCATATTTAAGTCCACGCGAATAGAACTCGTTCATCCTGGCCCCTATCCTAAGGCTTTTTTCTTTGTCCCTGGGGGAGTTCACGAGTTCAGTATCAAGGAACACATAGCTGTAGCCGCCGTAAGCCTGTGCCAGCAGCATCCTTATGTCATCGCTGGTGGGCGCAGCCTTGTAGAAAACCTCTATAAGTTTTATGTTCGATTCAAGGGCGTTCCTTGCCAGCTCGTAGTCACTTTCCTCGTAAAAGGCGCCAATACCGCTTTTTACGGTGTCACCAACAAGCTCGACGGTAAGTTTAGAGGTACTGCATCCAAAAAGTGACAGCAATGTAACACTTATGATAAGGCTAAAGAAAATGGTTGGTTTCTTCATATGTAATTATTTATAAAGGTTTTTTGATATTTACAAGAAGCTTTTAGCCGGTTTTATGGAAATGTTAATTTTTTGTGAATTTATTATTTGAAATAAAAGGACTTTGTGCTACAAAAAAACCTGATTGTAGAGATGAAAGCTGTTGTTACGGGCCAAATGCAGTTCGATCTCGACGTTAAATTCAATGTCTAGGAGGAACTAATCAAATGCAGGTTAAGGAAGGACACCCAAAAGGTCTCTACTTGTGCTTTTCTGTGGAGATGTGGGAGAGATTTAGCTTCTATGGAATGAGAGCTCTTCTTGTTCTTTTCATGACCAAGTACCTTTTGCTCAACACGGAAAAGGCCGGCAACATCTATGGTGCTTACTTGGGACTAGTCTATTTGTCTCCGCTCATCGGTGGTTACATATCAGACAGGTATTGGGGCCAGAATAAATCCATTATATTCGGTGGAATAGTAATGGCTATCGGACAGGCGTTCCTTGCGGCTGTTTCTTTTATGAGCCCAGAAATAGTCACTAACAACATGTGGCTTACTTATTATCCGGCGCTTGGCGTCATAATACTTGGCTGCGGATTTATTAAGGCGAACATATCAACTGCGGTTGGTACATTGTACGGTAAGAACGATCCTAGAAGGGACGGCGCATACACCATATTCTATATGGGTATAAACCTTGGAGCTATGCTTGCTCCTCTCGTTTGCGGAACCCTTGGAGAAAAATACGGATGGGGTTACGGTTTTGCATCGGCTGCTGTTCTAATGGCGCTTGGTGTAGTTAACTACGTTATGTGGAATAAAAAGCTTCTTCCGGATGCTGTGTTCCACCCAGCTGGCGCCAAGAAGGTTAATGAGGATGGTTCTCTGCAGAAGCACGAACCATTGACCGCAGAGGAAAAACAGCGCGTTGCAGTTATCTTCATAATGGCTTTCTTTGTAATATTCTTCTGGTCGGCTTTTGAACAGGCAGGAAGCTCTTTAACGCTTTTTGCTGATCGTTCTACTGACAGAGTATTGCACATATTTGGTTACGCATGGGAAGTTCCTACAACTTACTTCCAGTCGCTGAACCCACTCTTTATATTTGTTCTTGCTCCTGTTTTCAGCAAGCTTTGGGTATGGATGGCCAAGAGGAACGTAGAGCCTACAACCCCTCACAAGTTCGTATGGGGCTTGGGACTTTTATCACTTGGTTTTGTTGTGATGGCTTATACAGCGTCATTGGTAAGCGGCGGTAACAAAGTTAACATGATACTTCTTGTGCTTGTTTACCTCTTGCACACCCTCGGTGAACTTTGCTTGTCACCAGTCGGGCTTTCTATGGTCACAAAACTTTCACCTGCAAGGTTCGGTTCCTTGATGATGGGAGTTTGGTTCGGCGCTATATTCGTCGCTAACTTTACAGGCGGATGGTTCGCTGGAAAATATGACTCTATGTCTATCGTGACTTTCTTTACCATCCTTGTGATATCATCTGGTGCGGCAGCTGTGTTGCTGTTGTTCCTTGCTAAACCTATCAAGAGATGGATGCATGGAATACATTAGTACTGTTTTTAGATCTTAGATATATTTTAGGGGACAGCGCCTTAAGGGGCTGTCCCCTTTTTATTTTATGAGCCTTTAAGGAGGGCATTTATGGCTGATCAAGTTAGGGACATGAAACAACCAAAAGCGATCTATTTTTTGTTCACTTTGGAGATGTGGGAACGTTTTAATTACTATGGAATGAGAGCACTGCTCGTACTGTTCATGGTGAATATCCTGATGTTCAGCACTCATACTGCTGGAAAGGTCTATGGATGGTTCACAGGCTTGGTGTATCTTACTCCTCTAATAGGCGGTTATCTTGCTGACCGTTATCTTGGAAGGATAAAGGCCCTATATATAGGTATGTTCACGATGGCGGTAGGACAGTTCCTGCTTTCTTCAATGGCTTGGAACTTCTCAACATCGCTGTTCTATCTTTCTCTTTTCCTTATCGTTGCAGGTAACGGTTTCTTTAAACCTAACATGTCGGCAACTGTAGGAAGCTTGTACCAGGGTGCCAACGATCCAAGAAGGGACGGAGGCTTTACCATATTCTACATGGGCGTTAACTTGGGTGCTTTCATAGCGCCTCTTATTTGCGGATATCTTGCTGTTAAATATGGTTACGGGTGGGGCTTTATGTCTGCCGGTATAGGTATGAGCATAGGTATATTGACCTTGAAGCTTGGAAGACAAAAGTTCCTAGGCGACAGCGGGCTTGCTCCAGTTAACGGAAAGTCAAAGAATGGTGATAGCAACAACTGTCAGCCTCTAACAAAAGAGGAGAAACAGAAAATAGCGGTTATCTTCATATTGATGTTCTTTGTAATATTCTTCTGGTCAGCTTTTGAACAGGCAGGAAGTTCCTTGAACCTTTTTGCGGACCAGTCTACTAACAGGAATATAAACATATTCGGTTGGTCTTGGCAGATACCTACAGCGTGGTTCCAGTCGCTGAACCCATTGTTCATAGTCATCTTTGCTCCGTTCTTCTCTAAGCTTTGGGTTAAGCTTTCTAACGCTAACCTTGAGCCTTCAACCCCGCACAAGTTCGTTTGGGGACTTGGACTATTGGCTTTCGGTTTCGTATTGATGGTGCTGGCTGTTTTTGCTTATGAAAAATCAGGCCCTGTAAGCTCGCTATGGCTAATAGGCGTTTACTTGTTCCATACACTTGGAGAACTTTGTCTGTCACCTGTAGGTTCATCAATGGTCACAAAGCTTGCCCCTGCAAGGTTCGTGGCTATGTTGATAGGCGTTTACTTTTTGGCTAACTTTGCGGCCAACCTCTTGGGCGGACTTTTCGCAGGAAATTACGACGCTATGGATCACAAGTTGTTCTTCATGATACCAGTGGCAACCGCTTCTGGCGCAGCTATCCTTTTATTGATACTTGCGAAACCTATAAGGAAATGGATGCACGGCGTACACTAATTTTGTTTTGACTTAAATACAAGGCGGGGCGACAATACTGGTTATTGTCGCCCCGTTCTTTTACAGGGAGCTTTATAATTAGGGGAGGGTCCATATGAACGGTTTCAGTCATCCTAAGGGATATTATCCATTATTCAGTGCATTCATGCTTGAGAGGGCGGGATATTACGGTATCAGGACCCTTTTAATGATCTTCATGATAAAGGTCTTAACTTTAGACCCTGTAAAGGCTAACGACATTCACTCATGGTTCATACTGTCGTTGTATTTTACCCCGTTCTTGTTCGGTTACGTGGCTGATTCTATGGTAGGCATAAAAAGAAGCGCCGTGATCTCTTGCGCAGTTATTGCACTTGGAACGGTCTTGATCTCTATGTCATCTGTTTTCGTTCAGCCTGCATGGCTTTATACAGGTCTTATAGTTATAGCAGTTGCCCAGGGTTTTTTAAGACCTTCACTTTATACGATGGTCGGAGGACTTTACAAGGATAAGAACGACGCAAGAAGGGACAGCGGTTTCACGCTGATATTGATAGCTGTTAATATAGGTGCTTTTTTTGCTCCTGTCATATGCGGATACCTTGGTGAAAGGGTTTCATGGAGCGCCGGTTTTTTAATGGCAGGTATTTTTTGCCTTTCAGCGATGCCGTTGCTGGCTAAGGCAAAAGACTTTACATATCCTAAGAGGGCCAAACTTACTTCAGCGGAAGAAAAGGGCCTTTTGGCCATATTGGTGCTTGGGCTCTTTGCCCTTTTGGCATGGTCTGCTGTTACAAGTTACAGCGACTTTATCAGTTACATATTCGTTAACTCTTCCGGCTATGCAATGGAAAAACTGCAATTCTGGATGCCAGTCTCAATAATGCTTGCCGGTGTTCTTTTAGCGCCTTTGTTCGCATGGCTTTGGGTGTGGCTGGACAAGAAAGGAAGGAACATCTCTACAATAGGAAAGCTCATCTTTGGTTTTATTACAGTGTCTTTAAGTTTCCTCGTTTTCTATCTTGTGCTTTTGATATATCAAAGAACAGGTTTCATGAGTATTTGGATGCTTGTCCTTGCCAGCGTGATCTCATCAATGGCCGAGTTCTTTATCGTCCCTATAGCTATGTCCTGTGTCACTAAACTTTCACCAGCTAAGATATCAGCACTCGTCATAGGTACTTGGCTTATGCTTGCATATCCGGTCAGAAAGCTCGTCATTATCCTCATGCCTGAATATGGAAGGATGAACGAGCTGTGGCTTTTTGCCATACCAGTATTGATATGTGTTGTCTGTGTAGCGATACTGTTCTTTGCTGCTAAACCTATAAGGAGGTGGATGGGCAATGTACAGTAAACATTTTGAACATGTCGATAAATTGATAAAAGCCCTAGAGAACGACGGGGCATTCCTGGTCGTAGAGGATAGGAATAAAAAAGTTAACATAATGACCATAGGCTGGGCGACTGTAGGTATGGTGTGGGGAAAACCCATCATGACAGTTTTTGTAAGGCCTGTTCGCTACACCCACGAACTTATAGAGAACGCTGATACTTTCTCTGTCTGTGTGCCTAGTGCCGGAAAGCTAAAGGAACAGCTGGTGTTTTGCGGGACCAGCTCTGGCCGCAGTGTTGACAAGGTAAAGAACTCTGGCCTTACCATGGTAAAAGGGCAGTCAAAAGAGACCCTTATAATTGAGGAATGCAAGCTCTTCTATGAATGCCATATCCTTGAAAAGAACGCTATTGATCCAAATACCTTAGACGCTGGAGTTATCAAATCATACTATCCTAACAGGGACTTCCATACGGTATATTATGGGGAAATAAAACACAGTCACATCAGGGAATAATTTATATTGACCAGACCGGCATTTTGCTGGTAAATAACCCCGAACGAAGTAGGCAATATTATTAGAGGAGTAGTATTTAATATGGCAAATGTAAAATCTGCAGAGAAAAGGAACAGACAGAACAAGAAAAGGAACGCCCAGAACAAGATGGCGAAATCCTCAATGAAGACCGCTATGAAGGCTTTTAAAGACGCTGTAGCAAGCGGAAGTAAAGATTCTAACGCTTTCAAGAACGCACAAAAGGTAGTTGCGCAGACTGCAAGGAAAGGCGTTATTCATAAGAAAACAGCGGCCAGATATATCTCAAGAATGGCTTCTTCGGTAAATAAAAGCGCTTCAAAATAACCTCGGTGAAGATAACGCTCGCTGAACATGCCGGCTTTTGCATGGGGGTTCAAAGGGCCCTCAGGCTTTGCATGGAACTTGTCAGGAGCAGAAAAAAACCCATCTATACTCTTGGTCCTATAATCCATAACAGTACAGTTACAGCCTCTTTGGAAGCCCTCGGCGTTAAGACCGCAAAGTCTGTTGATGACTTGGAACGAGGGGCGTGGGTCCTTATAAGGTCTCACGGCATTACGCCAAAGACCCGAGCAAGGATAGCAGAACTTGGCTTGAACGTGTGTGATGCGACCTGCCCAAAAGTGGCCAGGGTTCAGAGCCTTATAAAGTCCAACGTTTCTCAGGGCTATTTTGTGGTGATAATAGGCGACCATGGTCACGCAGAAACAGAGGGGCTTCTTGGCTATGCCGACACGAACGGGGTCGTTCTCTGCAACGAGCAAGAGGTAAAAGATTTTATTTCAAGTACGGATAATACAAAAAAGATCTGTGTGGTGGCCCAGACCACCCAAGAAGTGGGACTTTTTGACTCGCTGTGTAGTATGTTAAAAGGTCACTTCACTGATATCAAGGTAATGAACACCATCTGTGATGCGACAAGGAAGCGCCAGGACGAGGTCAAGGACGTGAAGGCGGACTGCATAATA
>JAKLHL010000053.1 GCA_022710165.1 Bdellovibrionales bacterium
GCGAGGATGCAGAGGATAGTTATTCTGAGCTTGTTGCAAAGCAAGAGAACCTCCTCCTTGGTGATGGTTCCAAAAAAGGGTCTGGTGTTAGTGATATCCTAAAGTCCATGATGACAAGTGGTCATATAAAGGAGAGTTCAAGGTTGGCATATGAAATATCATCAAGATTACCTGTTAAGGTAGTTAACAGAGGTGTAAAAAAAGCTCCGTTCGCAGTACTGCACACTGCTTATATGCCTTCTGTATTGCTTGAGATAGGTTTTATGACCAACGAGAATGACTTAAGGAACATGATGGATGATAAGTGGGTACGAAGGATAGCAAGGGATGTGGCCAAAGGGATAGATTCATATCTTAGAAAGAGCAAAGAGGAGTTAAACTGATGAGGAACGACGGAAGAAAGAACAATGAACTAAGGGAAATGGGAATGGACCCTTTTTACCTGGACCTTATACCATACAGTGTGCTTGTACGTATGGGCAACACAAGAGTGCTTTGTTGCGCTACTCTAGATAAAGGTGTCCCTTCGTGGCTGAAGGGGCAGGGTAAGGGTTGGATAACTGCAGAGTACGGGATGCTGCCAAGATGTTCTAATGAAAGGATACAAAGGGAGAGGAAGTCTGTTTCTGGTCGTACCCAAGAGATACAGCGTCTTATAGGCAGAAGCATTAGAGCTGGTGTTGATCTTGTTAAACTTGGTGAAAGACAAATAATATTGGATTGTGATGTTATACAGGCCGACGGTGGCACACGTACTGCTAGCATAAATGGTGCTTTTGTTGCACTAAGAATGCTTGTGAACGATCTTATCAAGAAAGGGGAGCTTAAAGAGGATCCAATACTTGAACATATATGTGCGATAAGTGTTGGTATTGTTAACGGTCAACCTTGTCTTGATCTTGATTATGTGGAGGATTCAAGCGCTCATGTTGACATGAACATCATAATGACAGGCTCAAAGAAACTTGTAGAGGTGCAGGGCACAGCAGAGGGGAAGACATTTGAAAGGGCAGAGCTAGATTCATTGGTCGACCTTGGGGAATCAAGTGTAGAGAAGATAGTTAAGGTACAGGATCAGGCTGTTTCTGAGTGGCTTAAAAGATGCTGATAGTATCATCCAATAAGGGCAAAATAAAAGAAATAGAGGCTGTACTTAGTTCTTATGGGTTCAGCTTTCAGGTTTTGGGGAAGGAATATCCTGTTCTTTATGTAGAGGAAGATGGGAATGATTTTAGTGACAATGCCCTTATAAAAGCCAAGGCCTATGCAGAAAGATATTCTATTACATCGCTGGCTGATGATTCTGGACTTGAAGTGGACTCCCTTGATGGGAGACCTGGTGTTCAAAGTGCAAGGTATGCAGGTGTTGATGCAAAAGATGAGGACAGGGTCAGAAAGTTGCTTGAAGAACTTAAAGATGTTCCTTTAGAAAAACGTAGTGCAAGGTTCAAGTGCTGTATATGTGTCTATGACCCTAAGAGCAAAAGACCGATCTTTGCAGAGGGGGTCTGCGAGGGCAGGATAACCACTAGTCCAAGGGGAACGAACGGTTTTGGTTACGACCCTGTATTTGAGGTGGAAGGCTTTAACGGCCGTACCATGGCAGAACTTAGTATGGAAGAAAAGAACACAGTAAGCCACAGGGCCAGGGCCTTGATGGACCTATCAAAAAAAATATCTTGATTTAAATATACATTCCGGGGTATTACAGCCAACGGAGAGATGGGTGAGCGGTTGAAACCGGCGGTCTTGAAAACCGTTGTATCTTTACGGGTACCGGGGGTTCGAATCCCTCTCTCTCCGCCATCAAAAAAAAGGATTATATATGAGATCAATAAAATTTGTAGTGCTTGCTTTCGTTGTTTTTAGCGGACTTGCTTTTGCTCAAGAACAAGAAGGCGCAGAGAGCAATTTTACCGGTGAGGCAAAGGCGGAGTTCGTTAATAATTATTACTGGAGAGGTGCATATCTGTATCCAGAGGGAGTTCCTGCTTTTCAACCTTCTTTAACGCTTGGGCTTAATGACCCTGCTTTAAGTTTGAACATTTGGTCGTCGCTGCCATTAAAACAGCGTACAGAGCTTAAGGATGTTAGGGACGAGTTGGACCTTACACTTAACTATGACCTTATAGATGAGGATGATATGTCCTTATCACTTGGTTTTATCTCTTATATTTATTTTGTTGGTGAGTTCTGGCATTCAGAGGAACTTTATGCCGACTTTTGGTACGATGTTTGGAATGGACTTGGATTTTTTGCACAGACCTATATAGACGTAGATGCTTACAAGGGGATATACCTTAGTTTTGGTCCATCTTATACGAATGACCTTACAGAGAAGTTGAACCTTGATACAAGGGTTATATTCAGTTTTACCAAGTATGATGGTGCGAGCTTTGCTGTTGTAGAGACAGGGATGCTTGCGGCACTTACATATCAGATGAACGACGTTCTTTCTATGATAGGCGGACTAAGGTGGAACTATAATATAGATGCAGAGAACAATCAGTACGCGTTCAATTTGGCAATAGCTGCGTCTTGGTAAGAGCTAAGCTTTTGGTATATATGATATTATGTTGTTGTCGTTCGTATAGTTCATAACAAAGGTCTCTGTTTCTTCTGTAAGGTTGATGAACTTTGCTCCTATGCCGGCAGGTAGTTCTTTGCTGTCTTCAAGCCTTTGCCATGCCACTTCTGCAATACCCTCAAATGTCTTTGGTTCACCTTCGTTGAACGTGAACTTAAAACGGACTAGGTCTTTTTCCTTAAGTTCTTTGTTGGTCCTAAGGAACAAACCACCACGACCTATCTTAAAGCCTTTGTTGTCTTTTACGGCTTCCTTTAATGATTTAAATGAAGTTTCTATGGCTAGTGCCATATTTGCATATTCCATGTGTGGCTTCTTGAATTTTGGGAAAGGTCTTAGCTGTTCAGTAAGGATGTCCTTTATGGTCTTCCAGTCAAAAGGCTTCATGACCACGGCACAGGCTCCTTTGTCGAAGAGGTCCTCTATTGAGAAGTCGTAGAAACCTGTGAATATTACGACGAATGGCTTTTTAGGGTCTTCTTTCTTTATACCATCCAAAAGTTCTATGCCATTCCCATCAGGCATCTTTATGTCGCTGAGTACCAGGCCTATCTCTTGATGGTCTTTTAGTACAACCTCTGCTTGATGACCGCTTTCTGCTGTTAGGATGTCATATCCATCCTTTGACAACATCCTCGTCATAAGATCAAGTATGTCTTTTTCATCGTCAACCACAAGTATTTTTTTTATTTTATCCATTATGTTTTTTCACCTCACTAGAATGTGTCGCCTACAGGGAACTTAACCTTAAAAGTTGTTCCCTTGTTAACCTCGCTCTCTATGCTTATTGATCCGTTTATCTCTCTCATTATTCCGTAAGATATCGCTAAGCCAAGCCCTGTTCCTTTCCCTGGAGCCTTTGTTGTATAGAATGGATCGAATATGTGTTTGTGTAGCTCTTTTGGTACTCCTCTACCATTGTCTGTTATACTTACAGTTACTGCTTTACCCTTTTCTGTTAGCTCTGTTCTGATATCTATGGTCTTTTTCTTGTCACGTCCTAGATTGTCTAATTCATCTTTTGCATTAGATACTATGTTCTGCACGACGGATTCTGTTTTTGTTCTATCCATTAGAACTTTTGGCAATTTTTCGGATAAGTCCATGTTCAATTCTATATTATGGGCTTCTAACTGTTTTTTGAACAACATCATGGACTCGCTAACTACATTATTTATATCCTCGTACTTTAAAAGGCCTTTGCTGGTCGCAGTATTACGACTGAATACCCTTATTTGGTCGACTATCTTTCTCATCCTTTCTACATGGATAAGTATTTTATCGTTGCTTTCTTTGATTTCTTCGTTGGACACTTTTCCTGCTCTTATCTCGTTTTCTATGTTCTGTGCAAAACCGCTTATTACGGCTAATGGATTGTTAAGTTCATGTGCTATACCTGCTCCAAGTATACCTATAGAGGCAAGTCTGTTTGCGTGGAAGAACTTTTGTTGCAAACTAAACAGTTTGTTAACTACATATAGTATGCCAAAAGACAGTATCAACGAGAATATGGTCATTATTATGAATAGTTGCGTTAACATGTTGGTGGTACTTGTGTGCATCGTCCTTTTTAGTGTTGCGGTACCTAGTACGGCGGGCTTGCCAGTTAGGTCCTTTAAGATCTCGTGAATTATCATGAAGTCATCATTTATTATTAATGTTTTGGTGTTGTCTTTTTCACTTAATGCACTTAGTTGCAGTGTTAGCTGGCTTGGTCTTTTATTCTCGAAGATAGCAGGTTTGTAGTCTCTTACTACAAGGAATAACCCTGTTGAAGGACCTGTGAAATCATTTTTTAGGACCTCTTGGGTCCCTACAAAGTAGACCTTTGACTCAAACACCATTAATCCAACTTTGTTCTTTAATTTACCGGCGTTGGTATTTATGAAATCAATTATGTGTTTTGGTGTTGGTGCAAGTTTTTTGTTCTCGTGATCTACGTAGACTGAATAGAATATTTTACCTTTAGTATCTATATATGCTAAGCATCTGTTAGGGAGTTTAAGCAGGAAGTCTTTTGTAAGGTTATCGTCTATGTAGGCCTGTTTTCCTTTTCCCTGTAGGAAGTAATATGTGTCGTTCCAAAAGCCCCAGTCGTAAAGGAAGGCTTTAAGGTTATCTTCCTCCCTTTTTAAAGTTTTTTGTGCGAACGAGACTTCGCTTTTTATGTCCTCAACTTCGAATTCTTTCACTTTGTTAAGGGTCGATATCCCAAAGATGAAGAAGATGATGCAAAAGATCGCGAATAGTGAGGTGACAACAATTACAGACATCCGCATCTTGAAGTTCATTATGGCGCATTCTCCTTGATCGTTGCTTTATAGATATCAAATGCTATCACTTATTTATTTAAATTAAAGCCCAAAATCCTTGTGTAGTCTGCTTGTCACGTTTTTGACAACAAGGTTAGAAAGAAGATGACATAAAAAATTAGAAGATGCTTAATAAGCTTGGTGGGGTCTTGTTTAGGACATTTTAGGACAAAAACAAGTATTTTTACCTTTTTTAACAAAGGCTATTATTAAAAGATCCTTTGATTTTAGATAATTAACTGTTTGGCATGCAATGTGCAAAATAAGACTTTGGGGAGAGTGATTTTGATATGTTTAAGAGTTTACTGAAATTTAAACTTATAATCATATTTGCAATGATCTCAGCTGTTGGTTTTGCTGAACAGCATAACTTTATCATTAGTCTTAGGGTGCTTGAGCCACTTATTCTAGAAAGCATACAAGGTCTTGTGTTTCCAGATGTTACGGCAAGCAAGACGGCCATTACTGTTACTGTTTCTCCTGATGATGCTGGGGCATCAACCTTTTGGGCAGAGGGAAGAAGGAACAGGGCTATCGCTTATAGTGTGGTAACACCTATGATTTATCTTGTGGCTCCAGGGGTCACCGGAAGTATAAGGGTAGATAACTTTGAGATAGAAGGACCAACGGTCTTTAATTCTGACGGAACTGCAAGCTTTAGGATAGGAGCTACGGCTAGTCTTGATGCTAATGTTCAGAGCGGAGACTATACAGGAGTTGCTACTTTTAGAGTAACTTATCAATAACTGTCATTATAATGTCGTCCTTTAATAAACTTCTATTTACAGTTCTCGCAGAGATGCTATTATGTGATTCTGTTTGGTTGCTCAAACAGTTTAGGACAGATTAGGACAAGAGCTATTTCTGAACTAGTGAGGTTTTGTGATTAAGTATTTGATATTATAATGTTTATTGAGTTTGGCACGATGAATGCAATATATAGATTGAAAATAAAAAGAGGAAAAAAGGGAGGATGGGCCATGAAGAAATTAATTTTTTTGACAGGGATGATGATGATAGCAACAACAGCGATGGCCACAGATGAATCATTCAATATCAGGGTAAGCCTGATAAGACCTATCGAGATAACAGAGATAAGTGAGCTTAACTTTGGTGAACAATTTGTAACAGGTTCAGATTATTCTGTTACAGTAGCTCCAGCAGACTCAGGTGCTGCAACTTTTAGTGCTACTGGTAAAAAGAACAGAAGTGTTTCTATAGCTCTTGTTTCTAACACAGCAGTCCTTTCTGATGGAACTGACAACATTAACGTAACTGGTCTTACACTTAACAAAGCTACAGATACTTT
The DNA here is from genome assembly GCA_022710165.1 of Bdellovibrionales bacterium. Lineage (GTDB taxonomy): Bacteria > Bdellovibrionota > JAFGOL01 > JAFGOL01 > JAFGOL01 > JAKLHL01. Next base: position 6,209 of record JAKLHL010000053.1, read on the forward strand.
TTCTAATGCTAACCCAGGAGTTATAAGCAATATCAGGGTTGGTGGAACAGTAACCATACCAGCTGCAGCAGTAGACAGAGATCTTGACTACGTAGGAACTGGTACTTTGAGGATACTGTACAACTAGTAAGAAGATTAGGGACGGCCCTCCCTGATCATATAAGAGAAACCACTCAAGACTTGATCTTGGGTGGTTTCTCTTTTTTGTAAAATATATTGGAGGATGTATTTGAACTTTACTGTCAAATTTTTTAATATATCATACTCCAATATGAAGTACTTATTACTGTTATTGGTGTTGCCTAGTTCCTTGTTTGCAATAAGTATAACAGAGTTACAGGATCTTCGTTTTCCAGATCAGATGCCAGGTCTTGCTGCTTCAGTTGTAATAGCTCCAAGTGATCCTGGTGCGGCGCAATTTTTAATTACCTGTGATTCAGCCACTCAAAGGGTGAGGATACGTATAGTTTCTACTAGTGTTACCATTTCTACTCCGCCTGGTGGTAGTGCTCAATATAGGATAACAGCGGGGACTTTCACTACTAATTATGGCGGTACTAATACGTCTGCTTACTGTTCTGGCGGCCAGCTTACAATAAGGGTTGGAGCTACGATAACTGTAAACACCAATGACGTAGAAGGTGATTATACTGGTGCCAATACTTTGAGAGTTACATCATATTACTAATAAAAAGCTAAGAGGGGGCTTTTACTTTATGATCAAGGGATTATCAGTCATGCTGTTTGCTATATTATCGCTGAATGCTTACGCTCTTGGGACGTCTTTTTTGGTGGCGCCAACGTCTGCAGAGGTAGATCTTAAAAAACCCAATACTGTATCTTTTGTTGTGGTTAATAATGGAGAGAACAGGATACGCGTATCTGCTAGCCCTATATATTTTCCAGCAGGTTCTAAATTTATGCCTCCTATGCAAAGCATTAGTACCGAAAAAGATGATTATGATGATCTTTCAAAATATATGGTGGTAAGCCCTAAAGTCGTCTCACTTAAAGCAGGAGAAAGAAGGACCGTAAGGGTCTCTATAAGACCGAATTCTGAGCTTACTGACGGTGAATATAGAGCCCATGTGTTGTTCTCTACTCTAGATATAGAAAGGCCTGCTTCAGCTAAAAAGAACAAAAAAGCGAACGAAGGACTTAATATGAGTCTTAGTTTTAAGACAGAAACAGGTGTTGTTGTCTATGGAAGCAAGGGTAGTGGTGCATCAAAGATGGAAGCAAAATGTCATTTGTTGAAGGATAAGACAAAAATGGAGATAATCAATTCTGGACTATGGCGTTTTGACGGATGGCTTACCGTATACGATCCAAATAATGGTAATAAGAAGATGATAGAAGAGAAAGTGTTCTTGACCAGACAAAGCAAAAAGGAGTTACTTCTTAATTGGGTGCCTTCTGCTGATCAAAAGAGCATAAAGATAGACTGGGTTCCTTTGGATACTAAGCTCAAGAAGACAACAAGTGTTTGTAATGTTTCATGACCTGTATAAGGAAATTCATAGTATCATGTTTTGTCACCATGCTGTGTCCAGCTTTGTTGTATTCAGCCTCAGAACCAGTTCAGTTGAACGAAGCTTTTATAATGTTGACGGTCTCAAAATTAAAGGGGAATTCATTTTATAAAGTACTCGTTAACGATAATGAAGATCCTTATTTAGACGTTGCTGATATCCTAACCAACTACTTTGATCTTACAGATGTAAGGTGTGAAGTGAGCAGAATGTATTGTGAAGGTGTACTTCAGCCAGAAAAGAATATTTTTTGGATAGATGGACGTGCTTTAAGATATGGTGACCAAGAGGAAGGTTCTTCTCCAGAGCCTCTCCCAGATGATGCAATGATAGTTCAAGACGGGAAATGTTGGCTTAGGTACGATATTTTCTCTAAATGGTTTCCTACTGCCGTGAAATGGAATCTTTCGTCCTATTATCTTTCTTTTGTTCCTGAGTTTAAGCTTTTGTCAGAACGACGTTCTATGAGGGAACAGGAACTTAAGAGGGCAGAAACATATAGTAGGCAGCGGGAGCTTGTAGAGGAGGCTACCCCGTTGGAGCCTCAGGACAAGTTCAGACCCGAGCTAAAGTACCATGCTGGGGTAGCTAAAAGACCTCAAGAGGATGTGAGTGGCGAGTTTAGGTATGACCTTAACGTGGATGTTTTTAAAGGTACTTTCCAAAATGGTATGCCACTTAATTATGACAGAAATGGATGGGATACTAGTCGGCCCTATTGGCTTTATAGATGGAAGGATAAAAGTTGGTTCGATCTTATGGAGTTTGGAGATTCTACTTTCCAAGAGGCTGATCTTCTTGTTCCTAACGTTACAGCAGAGAACGGTTTTAGGTTCGATAGCCGAGAGATAATGTACGGAGAAGGAAAGATAAACATCAACGAACGTGCTACTCCAGGTGCTAATATAGATATCTATAGGGACGGAGTCTATATGGGTAGTACCACCGCAGGCCCAGATGGCCGGTATTATTTCTCTAATATAGTGGTGAATGGTCAAAGTAGGGTAATAGCAAAGATTTACTATCCTGATGGTTCAGAGGAATTTAAGGAGATAGTCATATCTGATGATAACGGCATGGTGCTTCCTAGCGGTAAATTTGAGGAGAGAGCTTTTACCGGTGATACTATCTATGGAAGGATGTATTACATGGCTTTACGCTATGGCCTTTTCAAGAATGTGTCGATGGGGTTAAGTGCATTTAAGTTCCCTGCTACAGAGAAAGCCTCCATGATGGGAGATATTGCGATGAGACCTTTCCCATCGGTGAGTTTTCTTGGACAAGGAATGTTCACTGGCAGGAATATAGATAGAGCTTTTAGGGTTAATACGACATTGCTATATCCCAACTATATACAGATAGAGCATCGTTA
>JAKLHL010000054.1 GCA_022710165.1 Bdellovibrionales bacterium
CGAGGGCAGTGTTGAAACGTTCTTTCTGCAAAGGGTTCCACTCAGATGTCTTGGACCCTGCGGAGGTGAAATGCGACATCACTCCTTCCGGGATAAGATTGCTGAGTTCTTTTAGCTTAGGGAAGAAAGTCTTAACCTCGCTGCCGAGTATCCCAAGACGATGCATTCCAGTGTCAACTTTTATGTGCACAGGCAGCGCCTGATCCCTGAACTTTAAATAGTTGTTAAGCTTTTCTGCGATTCCTGCACTGTATATTACAGGCTTTAGGTTCTTGTTAACAAGGGCCTCGAACTCGTTCTCTTCCGCGCCTCCAAGGACCAAGATGTCGCCTGTTATTCCGTGCTCCCTTAAGCGCACGCCCTCTTCCACCCTTGCAACACCGAGGTTGTTTATGCCGAGTTTTTCAAGGGCCTTTGCTATCTCAAGATCACCATGTCCATAGGCGTTGGCCTTTACAACACCCTGTACCGACTTTTTTGGCGAGAAGTTCTTTATGAACTGGATGTTATTCTCCAGCGCTTTGAAATTTATCTCTATGTGTGTTCCCAATGTCATATTGATGCCTTTTTATATTTATTTGGCTGGTCCCGTGCTGACCTGTTTAGCCACATAAGAAGGGCTGTAACCCTTGTATGCAACGGCTTGTGTGACCATGTTCCTTCCGCCGGTCTTACTCTTATACAGAGCTTCGTCCACCACTGCAATAAGTTTTGATATGTCATCAGCGTGGGTTGGCACTTCTGAAACACCCATACTTATGGTCAGGTTCCCATTAGGCTGTTTTTCCTGATTAGGGAAAGCGGTCACTTCTATGGTCTTTCTTATCTTTTCAGCGGTGATAAGAGCCCCTTCAAGGTTGGTGTGAGGCAATATCACTGCAAATTCCTCTCCACCGTACCTGCAAGGTATATCCGTGGTACGTATCACCTTTCTTAAAATGTCTGCCAGCGACCTTAAGAGCATATCGCCCATAGGGTGACCATTTATATCGTTGTAGCTCTTAAAGTGGTCTATATCAAAAAATACCATCGATACAGGGTGCTGCAGCCTTTTTGCGACCTGGATCTCTGCTTCCAGTTTTTCTTTAAAGTATCTGTGGTTGTAAAGTTCGGTAAGTCCGTCCTTTATCGCAAGGTCCTTTATCTTTCTGTGCAAAAGGGCTTTATCATAGCTGGTCTCGAACTGGTTCAAATACTGCTGGACTATCTTGTCCTCTTTAGGGTCCAGGGAGCTTTGGTCGACGATAAGAGTAACACCCATAGGCGTGTCCCTTATGATCAAAGGATAGGCCATGTATTTTGTCGTATTGAAAAGTTTGTATACCAGGGTCTTCATCGACGGATGATTTGCTATCTTTGAGACTACGGACACTATGTCCTTCTCGCCGGCAACACCCAGGCTCATTCCAACGTTCTTTATGCTCTCAAGTTTATCTTTATCAAAAGTACAGGTATCTCCCTTGCACTGTATATGCCTTACGACCAGGGCTGTTTTTTGCGGATAGTATTTTAGGAACACACAGGTGGAGCCGCCCAAAAGCGAACTGGTGTAGGAAAGAAAGGTCTCTATGATCTCATCAGTGTCCAAAAGCACCAAGAGCTCTTTACCAAATTGATATATGGCACTTATTTCTTCGCTGATGGCCATTATTTCCTTGTTAGCCCCAGTAAGCTCATCGTTCTTTTTCTGCAGTTCTTCCATAAGATGACGGTTCTCTAGTCTTAGATAGATCTTGTCTATGACCCTCAATACCAGTGTCTTTACCTCGTTAAGGTTAGAGAATGGCTTGTTTATGTAGTCATAAACTCCAAGCCTTATTGCCTGCTGTGCCGTTTCCAAAGAGGCGTGGGAGGTCATTATTATGACCTCTATTTCGTCGCTGACCTTTTTTGCTTCCATGGCAAGTTCAACGCCGTTCATACCGGGCATTCTTATGTCGGTCATTATTATGTGAGGCAGTTCTCCGGCATTCAAGAGTTCCATAGCTTCTTCGCCGCTGGCGGCGGTAACTACGTTATATCCTTCAGAGGTCAGTGTTTCATAAAGTATGGACCTTATGCTGTCCTCATCATCTACTACCATTATGTAAAAATCTTGAGCGGGCACGTTTAGCTCCTCCTGGTAGGTCTTTTTATCTCTACGGTTGTAGACTTTTTCCTTGGAACGTATTCAATGGTCGGTGTTGGGGCCTGAGGCTTTTCAAGTATCGGGGTCGGTTCCTGTTTTATCTCGCTCTCAACCGTCTTTTCACCTATCTCAGGTGCTGAAGGAGGAGGCGGAGGCGGCGGGGCCGCTTCAACAGTAGGAGCCTCTGGTATGTTATGTGGTTTTGGTTTTGGATGTTCTATTTTTATATCGGTCCTTTCTATGCTTGGTTCCGTATCGTCGCTAGGTTTTACAGTTGGAGGAGCGGTCCTTACTATTATGGGGTCCTCGCCTCTGTATCCGCCGTCTTGGTGTTCTTTTTCAGGATGTTTTACAGGCATTGGCATTTGAGGGCCCTTCATCATTACCGGCTCTTTTGGGTCTGTCCACATTGCCCCTTCTTCTTTTTTCTCTTCCGGCTGGCTGGCAACAGTTTTTTCATAAGGGAAGTCCAGTATGAACGTAGTGCCGTTACCTTCCTGTGATTCGACGTTGATTATGCCTTTGTGTGATTTAACTATACCGAATGAAACACTGAGCCCAAGTCCAGTTCCTTTTCCAGAAGGCTTGGTGGTAAAGAAAGGTTCAAAGATCCTCTTCTTCACGGTCTCGCTCATTCCGCTTCCGGTATCCTCAATTTCAACTCTTGCATAGCCGTTACCGCCGTCCTTTACCCTTACGGTGAGCTGTTTCTTTTGCACATTTTCCATTGCGTGTTGGGCGTTAAGCATGAGGTTAAGCAGTACCTGCTCTATCTGGTTGGCGTTAACAAGCACAGGCTCTAAGCCTTCTGTTATCTCTTGTATTATCTTTACGCCGTTTATCGTAAGCTGGTGGTCTACAAGAGTGATGGAGTTCTTGACTATCTTGCTCATGTCGTCCTTGACCATTATGGCTTTTTCCTGTCTGGAGAACTTCATCAGGTTCTCTATGATGTTCTTGCATCTAGTGGTCTCTCTTTCTATTATCTCCAAACTCTTATCAAGGTCCTGGGGGGTGCAGTTCTTTTGTAGTTTTTCTCTTGAAAGCTGTGCATGGCCCAATATTCCTGTCAAAGGGTTCTTTACTTCGTGTGCAATGCCGGCGCTTATCTGACCAAGCGCTGACATTTTCTCTGACTGGATCAAGGCAGCCTGTGCTGCTTGGAGCTCGTTCTCTCTGGTATAAAGCTCGTGTCCCATCTTTTTGAAACTGTCTGCAAGTTCTCCTATCTCGTCGTGGGACGTGACATCAACTTTAACAAGGAAGTTACCCCTTGCTATCTCTCCCGTTATCCTGGATAGCTTAAGCAGAGGGTCTATGAGGGAACGTGCAAAGAAAAGCGCGATTATGAAAGTAAAGATGAAAACGAATATCGAGGAGACTATGAGTATTATCTTAAGCTTTTCAGCCTCTGCATAGGCATCAACTGCAAGTATCTTTGAAACTATACCTATGTTAGAGCGTCTTATCTTGAAGATGGAGCCTATGACCTTTTTGCCGTTCTCGTCGGTGTACTCCATTGTGTTCTCGCCAAGCACGCTGGACTCAAAGAAGCCCTTATATATATCAAGCTTTGAGATGCTCTTTGTGACCTGGGTGGTATCAGGGTGCACAAGTATCTGTCCCTGTGCGTCCACCAGATAGTTAATGTACTTTCCGCTGTTCGCGTTCACGGCTGTGAGGATTAGGTCAGGCACAAGGATGGCCACGAACACCTGCAGTCCTGGGATCTCCGGTACTTTTATAGGGAAAGTGTAGAGTATGACCTCGCTCTGATAGTTTATCAGCTTTCCTACGTTAAGATTTTCGTTGTCCTTTAATGTAGACTCAAAGTCCACGTTCCTTTCAAGGTTGTTAAAGGTGTCCTCTTTTATTTCCTTGGACTTTGTATACTTTGGGTTCATCAAAAGGCTTTGCCTTTGAGGCTGAACGGCCGAGCTGGTGATGGAATACTTTGCTATGGCAAGCACTTCTGGAGACCTTTCAAATATGACATCAGCACCTGAATCTACGACCCTGTCGTTAACGACAGTAAGGAGCACTTTCTCTTTTATGTTCTCCAGCCTTTCTTCAATGAGCGCGCTTATGTCCTTGGCGTACAGTCTGGTATTGGATTTTGCGTTATTGGACATGTCCTTGAAGGCCACCTTGTAAGCCTGCCCAAAGATCAGAGTGATACAGATGGAGATCAAGAGTATAAGAAGTATCAGTAATTTTGTTCTAATTGAGAGTTTCATCTTTTGATTATCTTTCCCTCACTACAGCTTCTATATCTTTTAAGTGATATCTTATCCTTTTCTTTAGCAGTTCATCTTCCCTAATGAACCTGCACCCAAAGCCGGCAGGCACCTCGCCTTTCTTTTTGTGGTTGACCCACATTACCTCTCCGTCCGCATACAGCATCGAGCTGTTCTTTAGTATCATCTCGAAACTGAACTTTTCCCCTACAGAGACGTTCTTGCCTGTAGCGACAAAGACGCCGGTCTCAGAGATGTCAAAGCTCTTGGCCTCAAACAGGATGTCGTCAGAGTAAAGTCTCTTAACAAGTATCCTCATTCCGTTATAGTAATATCTTCTGGCCTGTTCCCACCATCTTATCTGTGGATTGAAATACGGCGCATAGACCTCTTTCCTTACAAAGGCCACGATCAGCCCAAGGATCAGAACGTTAAAGACCACTATCATCCATAACGGCGCTGTTGTAAGCTTTTCAACGTACAATATTATATTGTTCAAGAGCAGGAGTATGGAATGGCCTATTAACACATAGTAACCCCACTTTTTTACCGACCATATGGCATACCCTACGAATGGCGTAATGAGCATGACTATCACTGTGTGCCAGGTGAACATATATGGGATGAGCGCCAGCTTCTTAAAACCAATGTCGTAAAGCAGGATCAATTCGGCAAGTATGAACAGCGGAGAGAAAAAATAAAGATAAGCAAGGATCCGTATTATCAAAGGCCTCTTTTTCATTATACCCTCCCCCAATGAGATATAACACTAATATAGATAATAGCACCAAGAGTGCTTTTGTCCAATTTATTTGAGCTGAGCAACCGAGCCGGTAGGCCTTTTCACTGAGGAAGCACGATATTCTATATTCTCGAGCAAGGTATATATCCTTTCCAAGACCTCGCTCCTTACCAGAGCTATCGGCAGGAAGTTGTATATGGTCCAATTGACCTCTGTCTTTCCGGTAAAGTATATAAGGAAGTAAGGCTCGCCCGGCAGCACCACGAAGTAAAAAGTGCCCCTAACATCCTTTGCAAGTTTGGAAGGGGAACGCATCCTGAGGGTGAAGTTCGGGCTCTTTTTGTCCTCTGTTTGATCATCTATCATGAGGTCAAGTTTATACCTTCCCTTGAAGATGGTGTTCATGCTCAAACGAGTGTCAAAATATTTTCCATTAGCCCTGAAGGTCATGTTATTTATATCAACAAAATATTTCCCCTTTCCGCCGTTCCTTCTTACATTAATGTCCCTCAATACCCAGTCCTTGTATTTCTCAAAATCCCTAATGACCGGGATGCCCTTGTCATAAGATACAGGCACGTAAGCAAGAGTCTCAAGATTAAAGGAGCGGTCCTTTTTATAGAGCAGGGAATATGGCTCACCGAGCTTCTTTTTTGCAGAGACCTTGTCAAGAACGCCCAGGGACGCCATCTTTACTAGTATCTTTTTGTTAAGTTCAGGAGCTTCCTTGTAATAATCGTAGTACACCTTGGGGAAAAGTATCCGGGCTTTTGTCCTGCCTGTTTTCTCAAAGGTAAGGTTACGGCCTTTGGGGGCCTCTTCCACCTTAACGTCGTTCAGGTTTATATCTTTAACTGACACCGAATAGAACATGGAATGTTCATATGAACTGCTCTGGGCGCCAATGCCGGAAAAGAGGCCAAGCAATATGAAACTTATTGTTATCATCAGTAAATATATATTACATACATTTGGATTATGCGATATAAAAAACGCATGATATTCGGCTCAGCAGAAAGACTTAAAAAATTCGGCATAGTGGTAGGTTCCGTCCTTTTCACAGCCGTACTGGCCATACTTGTAATAACTTTCGTTAATGCGATCTCTTTCACCAATTATCCGTTCGCAGGTTTCTTTTTCCAGCCCAACCGTTATGTCTCTTTCACTGAAAGGAACGAATGGGAAGGAATGAAGAAGGGTGTCAAGGCCCTGGACAGGCTTGTGGCCATAAACGGCGAGAAGATGGAGACCGGTAAAGCGGCAATAAAGAAGATACAGGCAATGCCGCCTCACTCAAATGTCAAGTTCGACTTCGTCACTAATGACCAGACAAAGAGCGTTAATATAAAGCTGTCCGATTTTACCCTGAACGACCTCTCTTTTACATTCCTGCTCCCGTTCCTGATAGGCCTTTTCTTCATGGTGACCGGGTTCGTCGTCTTTTTGTTAAACCCGTTAAAAAAAGTGGCTTTCATAAATTTCATATCATCACTTTTGATAACTCTTTTTTATTCTACCTCGCTTGACTCCAACACTACTTACTGGTTCTACAGGCTCTTTGCGCTCTACCCCTTGGTAGGAGCTACGGCAGTACATCTTATACTAACCATCACAGCTTCTGAGTATCTTAAGAAGCACCGTTTTTCTGAGCTCTTGCCTTATATAGTTGCAGGCGCGATAGTCGCTGCACAACAGATATTCCTATACACTGAATACTCTGCGAACCTTATATATCTTGTATCACCCATCTTCCTGGTCCTTTGCGTCATCATGAACATAGTCTATCTTTTGATCTATTACATAACTACAAAGGACTTAAGCATTAGGAGAAAGACAAGGTTCTACATAATAGCTTTCGTTTTCGGCACAATCATTCCGGCGCTGTGGTCAATAACCTTTGCGTTCGGTGAACCGCTTATAAGCCTTGACTGGGCCATAGCTTTGTCCGTTTTTTATCCGATATTCATGGGCTACGCCATAACCAGAGAGGACCTTTTCAATCTGGAAAGGATAGCCAGGACCTCTATAGAGTACCTGCTCTTTACCGGACTGGTGGTCCTGGCCTATTTTGCCGTCGTGACCATAACATCCATGGCACTGCAGAGCTATGTTGAGAGTACTCCTCTTATAGCCACCATACTTACCATACTCGTTATAGTGGTCCTTACACCTTTTAGGAAAAGGGTACAGGGCTTCATAGACCGTACTTTCTATCCTGAAAAGTATGATGTCCTTGAAAAGATAAACGAGATAAGTTCTGCCCTTCTTTACGTCAGGGACAGAAGGACTTTGGGAGTCATAGTCAGCAGAAAGATATCATCTTCCCTTTCACTAAAGAACGCTGGCCTTTTATATTTCTCCTACGACGGTAAGAACTGCTACTATACGGACCACCTTGGCACTAAGCACCTTGAACTCTCACGCCATTCAATGCAGAGGATGTTCCCTAAGTCAGGCTCCATAGAATACTCGAACGAGATCTTTGATGCCATGCCTCCAAGGGCTAGCAGAAAAGAGATCCAGGAATTAAAGGCGCTGAATCCGGTATATCTGCTCCCTATAGGCAGGGAAAAAGTAAGGGGTATCCTTATTGTAGGGGCAAAACAGAACCCTGAGAGCGTTTTCATACATGATGATTTTGGCTTCCTTAAGGCCCTCTGCCCTCAAATGGAGGTCGCTCTTGTAAATGCTGAGCTCCACGAGCAAAAGGCCGAACAGGAAAGGCTTGCGACCATTGGTGAGTTCTCCAGCGTCATAATACATGAGATAAAGAACCCTCTTGGCATAATAAAGCTAAGCAGCGGTACACTAAAGAAGAGGCTTTTGGAGGACCAAAAATCACAGGAAGTGCTTGGCTTCATTGAAGAGGAAGTTAACAGGATGAATGATACTGTAACTAACTTCCTGAACTATGCAAAACCAAAGCATCCTGTAAAGAGGATGTACACCGTCGATGAACTGAAAGCATACATAGAGAACATAAGGCCGGAGGTAGAAAAAAGTTCAGTGGCCCTTTCGCTTAAAGTTGATGACGGTTTTAATGATTTCTATGTGGACCCGGACCACCTAAAGCAGATGCTGCTTAACCTTATCCTGAACTCAAAGGATGCCAGCCCTCAGAACGGGACCATACATGTTGATGTCTCAAAGGTCGAAAATAACATACAGATCTCGGTCAGCGACCATGGTGAAGGCATAAGTGAAGAGGATGAAGCAAGGATATTTGACCCTTTCTTTACCACCAAGGAACATGGTACCGGACTTGGGCTTAGCGTTACAAAGCAGCTTGCCAGGGCCAATGGCGGAGATGTAAGATACAAAAAGAACGGAGATACTTCCATGTTCGTGATAACTATACCTGTTGGAGACGAACTGCAATGAACTACAAGATACTCATAGTTGATGACGAAAAGAACATGTGCAAGTCACTAGAGATACTCCTTAGCAGTGAGGGTTACAAGACCATCTCCTGTGAAAGAGGAACTACGGCGCTACAGGTCTTAGAGAAAGAGGACGTGGACCTTTTGATAACGGACCTTACCATGCCAGAGATGAACGGCATGGAACTCTTAAAGAAGGTAAAAGAACTTTATCCGCACGTTCAAGTGATAATGATGACAGCCTATTCCACTGTGCAGTCCGCTGTAGAGGCCATAAAGATAGGCGCCTATGATTACCTCATCAAGCCTTTTAGCGACGATGATATAATACTCTCAGTTAAAAAGGCCCTGGAGGTCTCTGAGCTTAGGAATGAGAACGTGGTGCTCAAGGAACTTTTGGAGGACAAGGAAAAAGGGATAGTCTTTGTGGCAAAAAGCCCTGCAATGAAAAGTGTCCT
>JAKLHL010000055.1 GCA_022710165.1 Bdellovibrionales bacterium
GTCAAATTCAAATGCTCCAGAGATGAAGTTTGTCTTTTTTTGTATGTTGTTCCCGTTAAGGTCTGCTTTGTAGATATTAAACACACCATCAGGATCGTCTATAAAGTAAAGTGAACTGTTCTTTATCTTTATATCCTTTATGCTTCCTTTTGAACTGTATATCTTGGTCTTGTTGCCGTTCTCATCAAGTCTTATTATTGATTCATCCTCGTCGGCTAATTTCTCTACAAAATAAACTACAAACTTGCCGTTGATCTTTACACAGACTATTGATGAGAGCCTTGCAAGCAGCGGCGAGGTATATAGTACCTTGTCTGAAACCTTTATCTGCATCTGCCCGGTAAGCACTTTTATGACGCAGAATTTATCTTTTTCTATAGGGTGTGCGTATAGTGTTCTTTTTGTACCATCAAGTCTTTTCGCAGAATTGCTAGAGATCGAATACTTGTAAAGCCAGTAATAGGAGCGATCTATTTCATCGTGGAACCTGTTGTAGATGATAGTGTCTTCATCTATCCACTTTATGGAACTTGTTCCTTCTGCGCTTAGTTCTTTTATAACCGTATCCTTGTCCAGATCATATATTATGACCTTGTCTTTTTTGTCTGGGCTTATTTTATGGAACGCTAGTTTTTTACCGCTGGGTGAAAGACTGACTATACGATTAGAGAAACCATTGTTTATTACATCCTCTATTTTTGTGACGTTGCTTTCACCTATCTGCGAGTTCCATTTTGAATATTCTTCGTTCTTTTCATTTAGCATCTCATCCCAAAGTTCAGGGATGTCCTTTTCTGTATATTGCTCGAAAGAATAACTTGGATAATAAGGGACAACACCTGCGTTATGTTTTGATACCTTGCCTGGCACATCTTCGCCGTACTTTTGCGAAAGATGTTCCATCAAAAGGTATCCGTCAAGGTATGGCCTGTTACCAAGCGGCCACTCATCTATTATATATGGGGCTTGAGATAGATCATATATTCCGTCGCTGTTAAGCTTTCCTTCTTTTTGAGCGGTCCTAAGCATTGTGTGCAAGAAAGTCGATCTTCCCCTTCCTTTTTTTGTGAACTTGGTCTCTTCATATACGGTGTATGCTTCTATGAGGTTAAGAGGCGACATCCCGTTCATGCTTACTACGGTCCCGAATACTGCCCTTAGGACTTTGCTGTATCCTCTGGTCGTCGAGAGGTTCACAATGTGAGTAAGCTCATGTATGGCCGTGTCCCTTAACCAGTTATCATATTCCCCTATAGAAGAATGTGACAATGGCGGTACTGCATAGACGTAGATCATGTTCTGAGGAACTGGTGTTGCAAAACCATTGTGAGAATCTGTGTTGTCTACCACAACTACTTGTACCCTAAGGTAAGGCTTTGAGTTTAGGTCTTTTGTCAGTAGTTCAAAGGCCTCTTCCATGTACCCTGATAGTCTTTTTGCTATTGCCTCCATATTCTGCGGCACAAAGAACTCTTCATTTGAATGATCAGGATAGTGAACATCAAAATGTTCAGTACTTATAGTTTTAAAACCTGAATAATCATAAGGAACGACACTTTCGGTATAGAACTGGGCGTTCAGAGCGGAACTTAACATTATGATAAGTGTTAATATCAATGTCATATTAATAGCTTAGTATATGTATGCTTTTTTTACACCTGTTAAGTTTTGAACCCCTATTTTTTGGGGTTTTATCCGGATTTTTTATAAAAACATAATAAAAACAAGTATTTGGGCTTTGGACGGTTTAGGCATACAAGTTGCAAGCAAATAGTACTAAGGACTATCCTTTTATAGGAGTTATTTTACTTCATGAAGAAATTAATAAGTGCCATTCTGTTAATCTCTTTCATCTTTAGCAGCGTATCATATGCACAACAGGGAAATTATACTTATCAATGGAGCAACGGTACGAGCGATCAAGTTAAAGTAGTTCCTATGACCACAACAACTTATTCAGTGTCTCGAACCTTTGTTGATGGAAATGCTAATTACAATACTAAAGTAACACCCATAGAAGAGATAGAGTTCAATGCCAAAAAAGCCAAACTTGAAGAAGGTAATTACGGCAGTATTGATAAGGCCGTAAAAGACATCGTTTCTTTATTGATCTATGAAGTTGAGGATACAGAACAGGTAGGCATAGATAAAATGTCCGCTCTGGGAACTATCGACCTTATATTCGCAAATAATGTACTAAGCACAGATAAAGAATTAAGCCTGATACTCTTGCCTTTGTCCTACCAGATAGGTAAAGGCGGAAAGTCAGAAGCCTGGGCGGCCATTGGTCTTGCTCTTGTCGCTAATTATTATCCATCTGCAGACATGTATTATTCCATACATGGTAAATCAACAGAGTCACAGTTGTCTGTTCTTGATCCGAACTACAATCCGAGAGACCCTAAGTACAGGTCAAAAATAGAAACTCTTTTTAAGAAATACATTTTGGATGCTGACGCTGATGTTGAGACCAGAATTAACATGGCTGAAGGGATCGGTTTCCTTAAAGGCTCAACCTGGTCTATTGATTCTTATATAAGCACTCTTAATACTAGACTTAATTATGGGCAGTACACCGAAGGACCTAATGGTTCAGTGGTATTCTCTTTGTGCAGGGCGCTTGCCTATCAGGCTACTGTATATGAGAACAGTTCAGCAAGAAGTATCTTGGAGAAATACTATGGAGGCATTTACAGTAAAGATCAAATAAGCAACGCTTATCCTTGGGCCACTATGGTCTACTCAGCGATGGCAGCAGGGTCTTATGGCATAAGATCGGCGTATCGTCCTCTCGGCGTTTTTGCTATGTGGGGTAATGTAGATAATATATTCGAGACTGGCGGTATTAAAGCCATCCCGTTTAGTGTAAGAAAAATGACCTGGGCAATACTTCCTGAATCTGAAAAGAACATGATAAAGAAAGAACAGTCTGATGGTCTGTATGGATTTACTAGATATGATGATGAATTGAACCCGATCGTTGAATATGATGAATATGATCTTCCTATCATAAAGATGTATCAGCCTCTTTATACAAGCGCCGAATCTTGGGCAACAAGCATAGTAGACGGTATAAGCGATGCTGCAGATTTTTTAATTGTCCTTGTATGTTGGGAGATGGCAGGAGCTATGGCGATGAGCTGGGCTGTTAGTACAGAATTTGCTATTGCAAACTCTGTATTTGCAGAGACTGCTGGCTATATGGCTACCTCGATGGCCGCAGGAAGGCAGGGGTCCAAGATGGCAGTTGCTGCCTATGAAAGATGGCTGATAATGAACAGTGCAAAATATGCCGTGACCTTTGCAGAAACACCAGTAGGAATAATGTTCAACAGAGTAGGAAAAGGTATAAAGAATTTCTTCACAAAATTTGCGCCACAGATAACTCTTTTAAAGAGAGGTGTTGTTGTAACATCGACGGTGCTTAACCTTAATGTTGCTACTATATCTGCAAGGACACTTCCGCAGGTAATGCCTAAGGCTACCGCTGAATGGGTGCTAACTACTGCTGAAAAGCAAACCCTGAATACGGCAAGTAAGATCATAAGCACCACTCCAGGGGCTTCAACTATGGCGGAGACAGAGTTGGTGTCGTTACTTGAAAAGTCAGGGATGGACCTTGTGACCGCTACGAAATATGTTAATGCTTTTAAGAGCACGGGCGGAGTAAGCATACCTGCTTTTACAGCTACTAATGCAACAGGAAGTTTTATTCAGTCTACAATAGACGTTATCTTTAATGGAACGAACAACCTTTTAATAGTGCAGAACAATATTCCTGGAGATGCTACTTTTACCCAGGTGTTCAAGTTCAAGAACGGCCAGGTAAAATCTTTTTCAGGTTTAGGCGGCGGTAATGATCCGCTGATACCTTTATCAGAAGCAGAATCAACTGAGCTTCAAAGACTCATTGATCAATACAACGGAGCCCAGTGTCCGGAAATTATGGGTAAAGCCGCATAGAGCGTTAAATTTATTTTTGGAGGATAGTCGTTTGAAAAGATCATCAATTATTATTTGTGGAGTTATCTTAGCCCTGTCCGGCGTGAGCCTTGAAGCTCAAACTTTTAATCCTAGGCACGTTTACAGCAGGGACGCCGCAGCGGATAGTGCTAATTATGCAAAGATAGACGCAGCATCTCTTGGGGAATATGAGGATCTTATAAAGGCGAGCAACTTTACCCTTATCCCAGAAAAAGATGGTTCATATTCTATTAAGTTCGACGAAGCCACTGAACTTGGCATAGAAAAGATAATGGAAAATAACCGTAATGATAAGATCGTTTATAATAGGTTCGGTACTACTAATCTTGACTCACTAAAGAGTGCCCTAAATCAAGAGTACCTTTATTTTTCACATTACTACAAAGAAGACGAGCCCTATCCTGTAGGAAACTATCAAAATAGTGTGAAGTACCAGGTATACACTACTCCCGTAGACCATACATATTATGTGGGTGCAGACAGGGGACTTCAGGATGTATATATAAATTCACAGATCTCCTTTTCTATATTCAAACAGATGGCCCTTATTGATGCATATAAGGATCCCAATGAATTTGCAAAGAAGAATATATATTACGGGATACCTAACGACGTTGACCCTATGAACCTTGAAATACTCTCGCAGCTATTTATGGACCAACTTGTTGATAAGGCCTTGGTGAAAGAGATTATAGGGGATTGTTACGATTATCTTAAGATGCTTAATGAAGAGATAGATGAATATGAATCACAGACACTTATAGAAGATGCTTGGCAGTGGAATAAGAGCTTTTCGTATGCAGTAGTTGATCTTTTCAGGAATGGATACTGGGAGATGGATAATGGATATAAGATAAACGGTTCTGCCTGCATGAGCATCATATCTTCAGCTACTGCCGGCTACGGTATGGACATCATAGATTTTGATAACCAAAGGAATTACACCGACTTTATGAATATAGAAGACATGATGAAGAAATTCAACATGGATTTCACAAAAGACGAAAATAGCAAAGCATATCTTGAGAACATAAGAATGGAGTATAACACTAAGTATAAGACAGCCGGCGCTCCCGAACTTTTTAAGGATAGTGTCTATACTTATGTCCCATCTACAAACAAAGCCGATCTAAGTGAACTTATTCTTGTGTCAGGTGAAAAGCCGCATATCAAAACAAAGTACAAGGTTTTAAGACTGCTAGGTGATCTTGCAAGCACAGATAGTGATATAGCTCTTGAGGCTACTTCGTATATGTCCAGCATAATGCATTTGGATAACGTTAACTATCTGATGGAGCTTGCTAACCATGACCCTACTATAGGTCAGCCTCGTAAAATGGAATTCGTTAATACGACCTATTTTGAGAACAGGAGCGTGGAAGACAATCAGGCGTATGCAGTCTCTGCACTTGCCAATATGTACAAACAGGCAGAGGCCATGAACGAGCTTGTTATAAAAGAATATATAGGGGACTTCCTGAAAGGTATGACAAATTCTTCCAACCATTCTTCAGCCAATATAGCTTCTGAGGCTCTTGGCCTTGCAATCCCATATCCTAACAATGATACCTGGAATACCATAAATGACTGGGTGGTTGGTGTTACTAACCTTGGTAAGATGACTGTTTCATCCAGAAGTTTGGTTAAAATACCAAAATGGTTGAAGTTCGGTTCCAAAACAGCTCCTGCTACAAATGTGATCAAGAACTCTTCCATGATGTTCTCAGAAACAGGCCCTATGGTACTTTCCTTGCCAAACGTTATATCTCCTTTAAAAGCTGCTACAACCATACCTGGTGTTACAACAGCAGTATGGAAACTCCCTACAGTTGTGCTCAACTCACAAAGATCCATGGATGCCATATTCATGATGACAAGAATAATAACTATCGGTGCTGTGGTCCAGACAGAAGCAGGCTCTTTTTATGTAGACACAAAATCACATCAGGTGCTTCCTGTTGAGGGTCTGTCGTCAGCCAGGAACAGCGAACTAGCGGCAATAAAGAACAACCCTGTATATATAAGTGTTTCGTCCGGCGGATCTTCTTACTCTTATGTTGTAGGTTTGGCCAAGGCTGAACAACTTTCAGTGATAATAGAGCACCTAAGACTTTTAGCTCTTGCAAACCCAGGGATGTTTATAAGCCTTAAGGACAAACAGGGTAATCCTATAGAGCTCTTCCCTAAAAAGAACAAACTTCCAGAAGTACCCGCTCAGATGGAAAAGAACATCTCTGATGCCTTAAAGAGCGCAGGAGTATCACCAGTTGACGAGGCGGCGATAATCAATTCCTTTAAGAACGGCACATGTAATGCTATACCTAAGATAGAGAATATCTTTATAGACGGTAATGTGATGTCCTCAACGGTGGCTACGACAATATTGAAGGACGGGAGCATGGTGCTTAATATATTGAGAACAATAGCTGCCGGCGGTGAACTTTTAGAACTTGAGAGGACCTTCACCAGAGGTGCCGACGGCACAACTCTTGAGGCTGCCATATTAAAAAGCAAAAAAGCGCCTCCGTTGGTTCTAAGCTCGGAACAGCTTGCAGAGCTTGAAGGCATGGTCGCGACATATAACAACATGTGCAAGGGGCTTTAATAGATCAGAAGTGTGTTGGTCTTTCCATGAACTGACAGCACACAGGAGACATACCTACGATGAAGAAACTTGTAGGTTACTTTCTGTTACTCACCTTTGTTATCAGTAATACGGTTTATGCACAGCAAAGTTTTCCTAATTATAAATGGACAGACGACGCTGGTGGCACAGCAAACGGCATTGTTACAACAACCTATGAAGTGAACGGAAACAGCTCTAACGGGAATTCCGGTTCTGCTGTTGCTGTTGACGTGTGTATAGACCCAGAGAAAAAGAAGCTTGAACAAAAGAAAAACCAAGAAAAACATAACAAGACTATGGATAAACTGAGAGCTAAAGACGTTGATCTTGAACAACGCATGAAATCAGTAGTTGATATTTTGCTCTATGATGTCGATCAGAATAAAAATAACTTAACAGATAAAATGACGGCACTTGGTACCTTAGATATTGTTTTTTCAAACAATATATTGAGTAAAGAGCAAGAAGTTGATCTTGTCCTTAATAGGATTTTTTCATCCATTGGAGTTGGTGGAGTTACAGAAGCTTGGGCCTGTACAGTACTTGGTCTTGTTGTTAATTATTATCCAGCAGCATGGCAAAAGAATTCATCAGTTAGTCAATATTATCCATCCTGGCAAAAGAATTTATCGGCTGACCAGAATTTTAGGGATCCAAAATACAGGGATAAAATACTCAGAATCTTTGACTGGATAGATGATGAAACAGTAGATATTGAGCTTAGGATGAACTTGGCTGAAGCGGTTGGGCTTATTAAAGGTTCGGCTGAAAGCATCTCTATTTATATAGAAAACATAAGTAAAAGTCTTTCAAACTATAGTTACTATGAGAAGACCAACAATTCAGCACTAATCTTTTCTTTGGCAAGAGCACTTGCATATCAGGCTTCAGTTTATAATGATGAACGTGCTGAGCAAATCTTAAAAAATTATTATTATGACATATATAGCTCTGACATAGATAGCCGAAAGAAGATGGTTATCTCATATCCAATTACAGTTATTGTCAACGCAGCGATGGCTGCTGGAAGTTATGGGATTGAATCATCGTACGTTCCTTTGCAGTTTTTCTCTATGTGGGGCAACAGGGATAATATTTTTGATGTAGGCGGGATAAAAATGATACCGCTTGATATAAGGAGGATGTGCTTTGATATACTTCCTGCATCAGAGAAAGATAAGCTCAAGAAAGAATATCCTGATGGCATAGAGACTGTGTTCGAAGAAGTAGATGGCAAGACAGTTGCAGTCGATCGCCCAATTTATACTGATGCCGAGCAGGCTAGATACGAAATAGAGAGTACATGCAACAGCCTGTTGGAGTTGGTACTTACGGCTCTAACATTTGAAATGGGCGGGGCTGTTATGATGAGATTGGCTTATGGGACAGAGTTTGCAATTGCTAATTCTGTATTTGCTGAAGCTGTAGCATATAGAATTGCTTCCACAGGGGGTCGTAGCACTGTAGCTGCTTATGAGATGTCTTTAATGTTGAACAGTGCCAGATATACTATTGCTTTTGCTGAAACGCCAATAGGGATGATGTCTAAAAGAATAGGCGATGGTATAAGAAGTCTGCTTATAAAGCTATCTCCACAGATATCATTGCTCAAGAACGGCTTCTTAACGAATTTACTTTTAGTTAATATGAATCTTGCACCACTTACT
Organism: Bdellovibrionales bacterium; assembly: GCA_022710165.1. Lineage (GTDB taxonomy): Bacteria > Bdellovibrionota > JAFGOL01 > JAFGOL01 > JAFGOL01 > JAKLHL01. The sequence goes on from JAKLHL010000055.1 coordinate 8,278, forward strand.
ACCAAGGCAGTTCCTAATGTCGTGAATGCTTCAAAACCTGCAGTTGAACTTGCTATGAGCACAGCAGAGAAAGAGGCCCTTCAAACAGCTAAGGATGTATTTAAGACATATACTGACGATATTATAGAAACAACGGATGACGCCTTCTTTTCCTTGCTCGAGAAAAAAGGTCTTAATCCTGCTGAATCACAAGAAATTATTAACACGTTGAAACCACAAAGCCCTATAAAAGAAGCTCCAATCCCTGAGAATATAGTTAACCAGGACCTGGTTAAGACGGTGTTTATATTCGTTCAAGATGGTGTTGATAAATACCTGATAATTGAGGATAGGATCCCTAGCTTTAATGACGAGAATGAGGATAGAAAAGAATATACTCATAAGAAGACCTTTAAATATGAGGACGGAAAGCCAAAATATCATTCTAGCCTTGGAGGAGGGGGTGAACCTCCTTTATCTCTTTCTGCTGAGGCAAGTGCAGAACTTGACAGGCTTATTGAGGAATACAACAGGCTATGTAAAGAATTTAAGGCTTGATAATTCGTCTTAAGGGGCTGTAAAATTCCGGCTCATTGTGATATGA
>JAKLHL010000056.1 GCA_022710165.1 Bdellovibrionales bacterium
ACGAGATGCTGCTCGCGTCAAAGCTGATAAAGCAGAATAAGGGCAATAAAGAAGAACTTCTCTCTTTCCTGATGGGAAAGCTTGACCGCATATTCGCCACCGTTTATCGTCAAACCGCTTTCAGTAATTTCGAGCAGGCCGTTTTTAAGGCGGGTGAACAAGGCCCTCTTACACCTGAACAGTTCAGCGATATATTCGTAAAGGAATATGGAAAACTTTTTGGCAAGGCTGTAAAAATGACTCCTGATTTCAGATATGAGTGGGCAAGAATACCTCACTTCATGAGACCGTTCTACGTCTATGCATATGCATTCGGCGAGCTCGCGACAATTGCCCTGTATCAGGACTACCTGGATAACCCAAAGACCTTCCCTAAAAAATACATGGAGTTCCTTGCCATGGGCTCCCTGCTCCCTCCGCAGGAACAATTCAAGACCATGGGGATAGACCTTAACAACGACAAGACCTGGGACAAGGGTTTTAAGTACATAGGATCCTTAATAGACGAGGTAGAGAAGCTCTCAAAGAAATAACAGCTTATTTGTTCTTTACTCTAACTTGCAGTTGTTCAAAAGCTATCTCATATTTGTTCTTGGTGCAAACTTCCACCAAAGACCTTTGCAGTTCACCAAAAAGCTCCTTGTATCTTTCTGCTGACTTTCCGTCGAAGATGAACTCAAAGTTAAGGTCAAGGCCGTGAGCGCCTGCCTTTCCAAAATAAACTTTGTCCTTTGGGAACCTTTTCTTAAAGGACTCTATTACATCCGATATCTCTTTCTGGTGCTTATAATCAAGTCCGATAGACATTTCAAGGACGAACCCTCTGGAAAGGTTCTGAGGCCTTAAAGATACAAAGTCGTGTGTCTTATAGAAACAGGGAGTAATTCCGTTGATATCAACCACCACCTGCTCCGGTGTTTGTACGGTCACCTTTCCATAAACGCCGTCAGACAGCACTACCCAGTCGCCCCTTTTTGTTGGGAACATAGGCTCGTCAGCGTGCATCCTTCTGGAGCTAAGTCCCATTATCTTGGTTATATCTACGTTGATGATACCGCCTTCAAGCAGCTCGTTCTCAAGAACGGTATTCATCCTTATCCTCTTAACTCTCCACTGGCATCCCTCGTAAGTTATCCTCTGGCCTATCTTAACAGTGCCAAATCCCAGCATAAGCTTTACTGCATCCATGAACCTTACTAGAAGGTGCTTCAGCGACCAGCCTATACCCATCAATATCAAGAGCATCAAGGTGAACAAGAACCAGTCATTAAGTATGTAAAGACTTATTAGACCGCATAGAAGGCTTATCACTACCGCCGATAAGCTGAACAAAGACTCTACAGGCTTAGAGATGAAGTGAGCTCGTGATGAATATAGATAGGGTTTAAGTATCATCCTTTCAAAGCCGAACATTACCAGAAGCACTGCAAGTATCGTAAGGACAGCGATAAGAAGGTTCACTCCCTTCTCTGAAAAGAACGCCTTTAGCATCTCTCCGGCGGTCTGAAGGAACGGTTTGTTATCCTTTAACTCCTCTTCCAGCTGATCTTTTAATACGCCAAGCCTGAAATCACTATTGCTCCTGAATTCCTCGACCCTGGCCTTTGCATCGGCCAGTTTTTGCCTTAGAGGCTGGTCGCCGGTGCTGGATATTAGGTCATCTATGCTGGCAAGGCCCTTTTCTGCGTGTTTTATCTTAAGATCAAGTTCAGCTATCTGTGCCCTGAGTTTTTCTATCCTTCTTGGACGCTCGCTCGCCCTTTTTATCGAGCTTATGACAGGTGTTATCACTTCCTGAAAATCAGTGCTAAGGTCCTTTTGTTGAGGCTCGGGGCCCTGCTGGGATTCAAATATGTTCGAATCAGCGGCATAGTCCACAAAGTCCTTCTCTGCGTCATCCAGCTTGTCCCTAAGCTCTGCTATCTCCAGACTTAAAAGATGTACCTTTTGAGGCGATCTTTCTTTTGCTATTAGTGATTCCTTGTACTCTATGTCCTTTTTGATGGAATCCACGACATCCTGCAGATACCTTATCCTGTCGTAACGTTCAGCCTCGTTCCTCATATTCTGAGTGCATAGAGCCTCTGCTGACAGGGTCATTAAAAAAACAGCGCCAAGCAAAGATATAATAATTTTCTTTTTCATGTCTTTAAGTTATATTGCATATCATTCGAGGAGTAAACCATGAATAGAGAACTCTTATCAAAACTAAGGGCCCTTATGTCAGCTAACGGGATAGATGCCTACCTAACTGTCTCAACAGACCCTCATCAAAGCGAATATGTACCGCCGTTCTGGAGAAGGAACACATTCCTTACCGGTTTTACAGGCATATACTGCAGGACCGTGGTCACAAAAAAAGAGGCAATGCTTTGGACCGACGGCAAAGAAGAGCTGAAGATAAAAAAGGAACTTAAAAGGTCCCCCTTCAAGTATCACATAAAACCGCTGGTAACGGCCGACCTTAATGATGAGATATCATGGATAGCAGAAAAATTCAGGAAAGGCGGAGTAATAGGCGTAGACCCAAAACTGATGACCATAACCCAGATGGAAGCCTTAAAGGATACCGTCGCAAAACAAAAAGGCCTGTCCATAAAATATACTGACGAGAATCTTATTGACGCTGTATGGACGGACCGTCCGCAGATGCCAAAAAGCCAAGTGACCATAAGGGGCAAAAAGCTTGAGAAGGTGTCAGTAAAAAGAAAATTGAAACTGCTGGCCAAGTCGCTTAAAAAGGCTAACTGTGACCTTCACGTAATATCCAACCTTGAGTCCATAGCGAGGGTGCTTAATTCAAGAGCTAATGACATTGAATATACTCCGCTTGTAATATCTTTCCTGATAGTCGGCACAAAACGCTCCTACTGGTTCGTGGACAAAGGCAGACTGTCCGACCAAGACCTTAAGATGCTCCCAAGTGAGCTTCAGGTTCTCGACTACAGCCAGTTTGGAGAGAAATTGAACGAGCTCTCTAAAGGAAAGACCATAATGATAGACAAGAACGAAGTGTCTCAGTGGGTCTTTAACTGCATACACGAGACTGCAAAAGTAAGATATCAAAGTTCCCCTATAGTAATGATGAAGGCTATAAAGAACAGCTACGAAATCAAAATGATGAGCAACGCTTGTCTTCGCGACAGTCTGTATCTTGCTGAGGCAATCTACTGGATAAAGAACGAGGCTAAAAAAAGACCGGTCAGCGAATGTGAATTAATAGACAAGATCGCCGAGCTAAAAAGAAAGGACAAGAACTTCCTTGAGCTAAGTTTTGAACCCATAGCAGCTTACAACAAGAACGCTGCCGTCATCCACTACGAGCCAAAGACACTCCCAAAATGCTCTGCCATAAAACCGAAAGGGATAGTTTTGATAGACTGCGGGGCCCACTTTAGCGATGGAACTACTGATGCCACAAGGACCTTCACCGTCGGCAAATTCAAACCTGAAGTAAGGACAAATTATACAAGGGTGCTAAAGGGCCACATAGCACTGAACAGGGCCGTATTCCCTGTCGGGACCAGAGGCTATCACCTGGACGCTTTTGCCAGACAGTTCCTTTGGGAAGCAGGCCTTAACTACTCCCACGGCACAGGACATGGGGTTGGATATGTGACCACAGTGCACGAAACTGCAGGTTTTGGGATAACACCTTTAAGGGGAATGCCGGTAGAAGAAGGAATGACCTTCACGAACGAACCGGGCTATTACAAAGAGGGACATTACGGGATAAGGATAGAGAACATGCTCCACGTCGTAAGAAAGGGCAATTTCCTTTCAAGCGAGCAGATGACCTTCTGCCCCTATGAAAAAGAGCTCATAGACACAAAAATGCTTACAGCGTCAGAGTTGGAATGGATAAATAAATATCACAAGACCGTGATGAACAAACTACGCCCTATGATAAAGGACAAAGCCTTGCTTACCTGGCTAAAGAAAGCCTGCGAAGCGCTTATCTAGTCCTTAACTGGGATTCGTGGTCCTTAATGAACTTCTTTAGCTCATCAAGTTTTGCGAACAGTCTTTCCCACTGTTCTTTGTAAAGAGTAACTGGGAACCTTCCAAGTCCATAAACAGAAAGAGCACCCTTTGCGCTGACCTTGAAGTAGATCTCTCCACCGCTCTTCCTTTTTGATTTAAGGTTCTCGTTCTCGGCCCTAAGTCTTTCGAGTTCTTCCATCAAAGCTTTCTCGTCAGCCATTTTATACTCCTTTTAGTGTCATTATCTTTAGCATTATCTTTAATATAAGTTATGTTATTATAGCATACAAAGGGGCTTGGACAAAGCCTCAAAAAGGAGCCCAAAATGAACATAGCAATAGTAGGGTTCGGCAAAATAGGCCAGGCTATAGCTAAACTGGCCCAACCAAAACATAAAATATGCCTTACAGTTGATAGCCCAAAAGATATGGAGAACTTGGATCCAGCCATTCTATCAAAGATAGACGTTTTTTTTGAGTTCACTAGCCCAGAGGCAGCAGCTTCGAACATCCTTTCCATAATAAAGGCAAAGAACGACGCCAAGATAGTATGTGGCACTACTGGTTGGGATGTAAATAGCGTAAAAAGCGCCATTGAAAGGTCCGAGGCAATACTTCTTGTAAGCTCCAATTTCTCTGTAGGGATAAACGTAATAAAACCTTGTCTTAAGGGGCTGGCAAACGAACTTTCAGATAAAGGCTTTAGTGCTTCAATGAGCGACTTACACCATCAACACAAAAAGGATGCCCCAAGTGGCACGGCTAAAACACTTGCAGAACTTATCGAAAGTGCTGGAATGAAGTGTCCTATAAAAAGCTACAGGGAAGGAGAATATGTAGGGACACATACCATAAGGTTTGAATCAGAATATGAAGTGATAGAGATACGTCATGAAGCAAAGAACAGGGATGTTTTTTGCATGGGTGCCATCCATAAAGCTGAATGGCTTAACGAACAGCCGTCAAGCAGCGGCAAGGTCCTTAAGTGTTAAGACCTCTTTTACCTTTGATATCAAGGCACAAGGGTCACCATACTTTTCTACAAGGCCATTGATGTCTTTCCTGCCCCTTAAGGCTTCAAGGTCAGAAGAACTGTAAATTATGACTGGAAGATCTTTGCTGCTCCTGTTCTTCCTTATGACCTCCAAAAGTTCAACGCCGTCCATCTCTGGCATGTTAAGATCAAGTATGACAAGATCTATGTCAACACGTCCTAACATCTCTATGGCGTCAAACCAATGTTCAGCCTCTAGAACATCAAAACCTTTCTTCTCAAGGATCTTCCTGGCGATATTCCTATCGTCGGGGCTGTCGTCCACTACGAGGATAGTACTCCTCTTTAGCTCTTTTATGACCATCGATCCTTCCTCCACCACAAGCTTTTATTTGCATTATCTATGCCATTGATACATCACGCTAAGCCTATGATATAATTGTTATTAATCAAGATGGGCATTGTCTGACAGCTCTTTTATTACGTTAATTTGTTCAAGTTTGTCCTAAACTGTCTTATAATATCTGACAGTAAGATCAACTATTTTGGGGGTTAAATTTGAAACAACTAAGGATACTTGTGGTGGATGATGACAAAGATTATTGCAATCTCCTGACCAAAATACTTGAAAAGAACGGAGCCATAGTCTTATGCAACTATGACTCTTTGATGATATCCAAGAACATAAAGGACTTTGGACCAAGCGTAATACTTTTAGATGTAATGCTGCCAGAAAGATCGGGCATAGAGGTCCTGTCTAGTATAAAAAAACTTAACACCGATATCCCCGTCATAATGATAAGTAACCGTGAAGATTCTAAACTCATAGTAGCAGCCATGAAGGCCGGGGCAACAGACTATATACCAAAAACAGCAAGTAGCGAGGAACTTTGGGAAAAAATAAAAAAGCTCCACGAGATACAGAACATAAAAGACTCAGAAGGTAAGATAAAGACCGAAAGCCCCATAATAGGAGAAAGTCTGCTTACAAAAAGCCTGCTTAAACTCCTCGTCCAAGTTGCACAAAGCGAGGCTCCTGTTTTTTTACGGGGAGAAAGTGGGACCGGTAAAAGTCTTATAGCCCAGATGCTTCACAATATAAGTCCAAGAAAGAACGGCCCTTTTGTTACCATAAATTGCCCTGCCATCCCTTCCACACTGTTAGAGAGTGAGCTCTTTGGCCACGAAAAGGGTGCTTTCACTGGAGCAATAAGATCAAAAGAAGGTAAGTTCGAGATAGCAGATAACGGCACCGTGTTCCTGGACGAGATAGGTGACCTTTCTGTAGACCTTCAAGTAAAGATACTAAGAGTGATACAGAACAAGGAGTTCGAAAGAGTCGGTGGATTAAAAACTATAAAGACCAATGCTAGGATAATAGCGGCGACTAATTCCAACGTAGAAAAAGCCGTTCAGGAAGGAAAGTTCAGAGAAGACCTTTATTATAGATTAAATGTGCTCCCTATATATGTCCCTTCACTCAGAGAAAGAAAAGAGGACATCCCAAAACTAGTAGAACATTTTCTTGATACAACATCAAAAAGAGAAGGAAAGACCTTTGATCCATTATCACCAGAAGTAATGAACTCATTAATGGACTACCAGTGGCCAGGCAATATAAGGGAACTAGAGAACGTCGTAGAACGTGCGGTCATATTAAGCAAGAGCAATGTCCTAAGGTCCAGTGATTTCTCTATGCAATATAGTATACCACCTCAGCAACAAGAACAGCTAACTCAGGTGGCACCATCCTCTACTATCACTACTGCGCCTACGTCCTTAAAGGACATAGAGTACAAGAATATGATAGAGGCTCTGCACAAGACATCTGGGAACGTAAGCAAAACGGCAAAAATGCTTGGTATCTCAAGGGACACCCTTTACAGAAAGATGAAAAAATATGGCATAGGACTAAAGAGCTAACTTATATCCTTAATGCCTTCTTTATCTTAGATATAAGTTCTTCCTTATTAGAACCGTTTTTATTTACATAATCATTTGCACCATACTCGGCGTAGTTTTCTATATTGCTGAACCTTGATGAATAGAATATCACAGGAAGTTCCTCTTTGCTCTTTTCCCTCCTTATTATCTCAAGGAGCTCTATTCCATTCATCTCTGGCATCTCTATGTCGAGGAGGATCAGATCTATCTTTTTGCTTCTTATTGCATCAAGAGCCTCTTTCCATCCATTAGCCTCTATGGATCTAAATCCTTCTTTTTCTAAAGCTTTAATGGCCAAAACCCTCTCATCTGCTATATCATCAACAACCAGTATGGTCTTATCAGTGCTAGACGAGGATCTTGTCACGTTAGCTTCTGGAGCAGACATAATCTTTACGTCTGGAAGCTCAAAATAGAATACAGAGCCATTGCCTTGTTCAGACTCAGCCCATATCCTTCCACCGTGCAGATCACAGATCATCCTAGCTATTGCAAGTCCGATACCGTGACCCTTCTTTTTATCTACAACCTCGCCAGCCTGCTCATATTTCTCGAATATAACAGAAAGTTTATCTTTAGGTATGCCAGGACCTTGATCATGAACTCCTATCCTTAAACGTCCTGCAACATCAGCCGCTGTGATCTTTATCTTTGCCCCTGCTTTGGTATATTTTATAGCATTACCTACTAAATTACTTAAGACCTGAACAAGTTTTAGATGATCGGCCTTAACTTCATACTGTGCATCTTCGATTATCTCTACTTTAGCACCACACTGTTCTAGGCTAGCTCTAAGGTCCTCTAGCACCTCTCTTATCAGTTTTGGTACAGACACTATTATAGGATCAAGAGTAACACTGCCGTCCTCAAGTTTCTTAAGGTCCAAAAGATCACTGATAAGCTTAAGACCTCTGTTAGCCTGTCTAAGTGACATCTCTGCATATTCCTTAACTTGTTCTGTTATCCCAGCCTCGTCCAATAAAAGGTTCATCGAGGTTTTAACTATACCTAGTGGGCTCTTAAGATCATGAGAAGTAACAGATAAAAAGTCATCCTTGACCTTCATCGCTCTCTCTAATGCTTCTCTGGTCTTTTTAAGCTCAAGCTCTACTTCTTTCTTTTGCGTTATGTCCTCTTTTACAGCAAGGTAATTCACAATATTACCAGACTCATCCATAATAGGAGCTATGCTTGCAGCCTCCCAAAAGAAAGAACCATCCTTTCTTTTATTACGGAATTCTCCTCGCCATTCCTTACCAGACCTTATAGTATCCCAAAGTTTCTTATACTCCTCGTCTGGCGTTTCCCCAGATTTAAGTATCCTTGGGTTTTGCCCCATTGCTTCCTGTACTGTATATCCTGTAACACTGGTGAATTTAGGATTAACATACTCTATGTTACCGTTAAGGTCCGTAATTACAACAGTCGCTGGGCTTTGTGTAACAGCTCCAGATAATTTTCTTAATTCAGGCTCCGCTTTCTTAAGAGAACTAATATCAATGAAATTCTCTAATATATACTCTTTACCTCTTATATAAATTTTCTCTGCTGTCTTGATAACTGGTATATTACCTCGGCTCTTAGTTCCTTGTATATTAACTTGTCTTCCATAGACTCCTGATTGACCTTCTTCCATTATTGGACACTTATCACAATCATGCTTACACACTACATCACATGGACCACCAATAATATTTCCCTTCTCCTCACCTAAAATATTTAAGCCTGCAGGATTTATATCTGTTATTTTAAAAGTTTCTGGATCTATAAGAACGACTCCAGATTGAATAGAATTCCATATTTGTTTTAGATAATACTCATTCTCTCTTAACTTCTCTTCTGAACGTTTCCTTTCGGTAACATCCCTAGCTGAAGAAAATACAAGCCCATCCTTTTGAGAACTAGAATACGACTCTATCCAAACATAGGAG
>JAKLHL010000057.1 GCA_022710165.1 Bdellovibrionales bacterium
CAGGCGTAGACCTTTCAGCATCAGTATCCTCTATCCTCAACACAAAGCTTGCGCCCTCGTGCCTTGCATACAGCCAGTTAAAAACGGCTATCCTTGCATTCCCTGGATGAAGTCCTCCCGTGGGCGAAGGTGCGAACCTGACTTTATGTTTTTTATCTGATGACATGTTTAGAGATCCCTTTTTAATGTCGCTGTAGCTATAACGGCAACTCCCTCATCCCTTCCAATAAAGCCCATCCCTTCGTTTGTTTTTGCTTTCACGTTAACATGCTCTGCGCTGATTTTTAAAGCATCGCTTATGTTCTTTCTTATTTCTTCAATATACGGCCTTAATTTTATACTCTCCAACATGACCACGGCATCCACAAAGACCACTTCGGCCTTTTCCTTTTTTACCATCTCACACACCTGTTTCATCATGTTAATACTGTTGGCATCCTTCCATTTTGGGTCTGTATCAGGAAAGTAACAGCCGATGTCTGGTTTGCCGAGAGCGCCAAGAACAGCGTCTATAACAGCATGACACAGAGCATCACCGTCAGAATGTGCTTTGGTGCCTATTTCTTTGGACAGCTCAACCCCACCAAGTATAAGTTTTTTTCCTTTCACAAGCCTGTGGCTGTCATAACCTATACCGCAGATATTAACGGACATCCTAAAAGTCTCCTTTTTTACCTATTTGTTCTACGTCCTCCAAATAGGTGACTTTTATATTGGACTTTTCTCCCTCTATGCAGTGGACCTCGTGGCCTAGATATTCAAGAAGATACGCATCGTCGGTAGCCAAGGTGTCCTTAGGGAAGCTATTATAGCACTCATACAAAAGTTTAAAATCAAAGATCTGGGGTGTCTGTACTCTAAAGATGACGTTCCTGTCCAAGGTCCTGACCACAACACTGCCATTCAATTCCTTTAGTGTATCCTCGCTCTTAAGCACCGGTATAACAGCTTTATGTTCCATGGAAGTTTTATATAGTTTACTCACCAAGTTGCTTGAACAAAAAGGTCTTGCAGCATCGTGAATAAATACGACCTTGCAGTTCTTTGCGTTGGAATTTATCCAATCCAAAGCATTTGACACCGAATCCTGTCGTCTCTCGCCGCCTTCGATCACAGACATACACTTGTTGTACCCTGATGTAATTTCCTTGGTCTTGTGAACGAGATCTTTTCGAGCCACAACAACAAAACCATCAATATAAGACTGCTCCTGGAACAAATCCATGCTGTATAAAAGCATGGGCTTACCATTAAGCTCGAAGAACTGTTTCGGGCTTGTCCCTTTATTGAACCTTGTACCTGAGCCGGCTGACAATATTAAAGCAATGTTCATGATCAGACTTCAGTGAATATCTTCTGTATCTCTGCATCGACCTTCTTTTCATTAGAACCTTTCGCTAGGGCGAGTTCTTTCACCAACAAGGTCCTGGCTGTATCGAGCATTTTCCTCTCACCAAAAGAAAGGTCTTTTTCGGTTTTAAGGACCATCAGGTCCCTTAGGACCTCTGCTATCTCGAACACTGATCCAGACTTTATCTTTTCCATATACTCTCTATATCGCCTATTCCATGTTGCACCTGTAACCGAACGTTTTTTCTGTTTAAGGACATCATAGACATCCTTTACCTTTGATGGTTTGACCACCTGTCTTAAACCAACGCTTGCAATGTTCTTTGTTGGGATGAAAACGTTCATTCCAGTATCAGTTACATTAAGGACAAGGAACTCTATCTTCTCGCCCATGATATGTTTTTCTTCTACAGCCTCTATCCTGCCAACCCCGTGTGCAGGGTAAACAGCATAGTCCCCTATATTAAAAGGGATATCTATTTTCACTGGCTTAGGCTGCTGGACCTTTTTTACTTCCTTGTGTTCGACCTTCTTTTCTTTTATTGGTTTAGCCTTGGCTTTAGGCGCAGCTTTTGGCTTAGCCTTTGTTTTGGCCTTTACCTTAACTTTGCTTTTTGGCTTGGAAGGCTTTTTGGCCTTTGCAGATTTAGCTGTCTTTTTCATTTTTGAAGAACCTTTAGATTTATTTGTTTTTATTAGCTTTTTCATATTTTTTGACAATCGGCCGGCATACTAACATAAAAGCCCCCCTAAGTCAAACCACTGAAAAACAACAAATATCTGGGTTTTGACGTATAGATTTTAGTTGTTTTTCGGTTTTCGTTTGTGCTATGCTTTAAAAAAATGACGTTCATAGGTGTATAAAAAATGATCAAAAAAGCAGCTAAAGTCTTGTCCATAATGGTTTTCGCGGGTGTCTTATTAATAGGCAAAAATGCTTCTGCGGAAGATAAATACTATCTTGGCTTACTAATACAAGAAGAAAGCAAAGAACCAACATTACTAGAAACAGACCCCATGCTTAAGCATGAGATAATGTATGATAAATACAAAAAAACGCACAAGATACCAGAAAATGAAAATGTAGTCGTACTTTGGGGCGGGGAAATAAAGAAAACAGATGGTAAATATGCTGTTTTTAATGAGACATCAAGTTTTGCAAAAGAGAAACACAAAGAAACCGCAAGTATCAAAAATATAGAAAAATACATGCATGAAAAAAATCCTGAAGATCTGGCTGAAGGTGTTAAGTTCCTAAGTTTTGATGAAAGCGCCCCCCACCTACATGAATCATTGGAAAAACTGGCCGATCTAAGACATGAAATACCGAACAGGATAGGTGTAATATTCTACTGTGTAGAGACTGGCCCAGAGGTTATTGCTAGATATGATGAGGTGGGAAAACATCTTTTAGCCGAACTGCCAAAAGCAATAGACGCGACTCTTAACAATCTGAACTACATAAAAGAATACAGTCTAACCAAACACCCAAGCTTAGAGGCTGCAATAGGATATCTGACAGAATTAAAAGTCCTAGTTGCAAACAACTCTTCACTGGTTGAATTCAGGGACAGAAAATTAAAGAGCATGGAAGCTGTCTTTAGAGAGCTTCAACATCTTGACTATATAGAGATATCAGAAGTTGCATCAACAGTCTCGGTGCAAGATAGCGCAACAAAAGAAACAAGCGAAACCAAAATACCATTGGTCATCAATAGGGTGCTTGATACTCAGCAACAGGAACTCATAACAGAAGATCAGATAATAAATACACTTAAAGTGTACACCGGCAGAAAGGACCTTAACACTGTAGAAGAGCTCCTTGACGTACTGTACGGACAGATAGCTCCAAAACTCTTTTTAGAACAAAAAGACGTTAACCTTTTCTTCCAGGAAGGTCTTTATGACTATATGGAAAACAACATAGACAAGGGCGACAACAGGTCCATGCTCCTGATAATCGGCGCAAAGATGTGGAGCGCAGGGAAAGGTTCTTTCGTATATCTAGGAAGGGACGACTTAATAAAGATTTATAATACGTACGCCGAGACAGAGAGCCTCGTCTTAAGCGGTGTTATAAATGACCCATACAAAGCTAAAGTGCTCGACAAGCCTTACGGCATTCCTGTACCTAAAGAAGTTTATTACCTTAGAAATATTGGAAGGTCTGTGTTCATAAAGAATTGATGGTGGAGGTGAGGGGACTCGAACCCCTGGCCTTCTGAGTGCAAATCAGAAGCTCTTCCAAACTGAGCTACACCCCCACTCAAGTAGGAAAGCATCATTGCTTCTATATGGTCTAAAAGATTTTTGCAAGAACTTTTATCTGTTACTTTTTTCTATCGCTAAGGAAGGGATATTCCCTTCTTACTTTTGCGACCTCTCCCTTGGATATATCAACCACGAAAAGACCTTCTTTATCCCTGCAATTTAAAAGCTCCTCCCCAAAAGGGCCATGAACAGCAGAATCTCCAGAATACTCAAGCTTGGCGCCAACGCCGATCCTATTAACCCCTATAAAATAGCTCTGGTTCTCTATGGCCCTTGCTTTCAAAAGGGTCTTCCAGTGTTCACTCCTGGTCTTTGGCCAACTGGCTATGACAAAAAACACATCCACAGCAACTGCATGGTCCCAAAACTGATAAGAGAACCTAAGGTCATAGCAAATAGACGGCAGCACCCTGAGGCCCATTATTTCGAAGACCTCGGTCCTATCGCCAGGTTTATAGTGAGATGTCTCGTCGCCATAACCAAAAAGATGAACTTTAGAATATTTATTTATCAAAGTACCATCAGGGGATACGGTCAAAACAACGTTCCTGTCATCCATGACACCGCCAAAACTGACATAAGCACTTTGATCTTTGGCTATTGAGTTAAAGAACTTGATATCCTCAACATCCAATTCAGTCTTTTTGGTATCCATGGAAAATCCGGTCAGCGTCATTTCGGGGAATATGATCCAGTCCATTTTTGATCTTTTGTTGCTATCAAGGATAGAGAGTATCCTTTTTTTACTGGAGGCTTTATCCTCCCAAGAGATATCATACTGAAATAGGCCTACTTTCATCCATAACCTCCAACAAGGACCACTCTATAATCACAAAACATTATTGTAAATAATTTGTTCATTCAGCGATAACATGATAAACAAGTCCTGCTATGAAATTAAACTATCCCGTTGGGCTCATATCCAACGCCAACGCAAAAAAGATAAGAAAGACCCTTATAGACTCAAAGGAGCTCCACAAGCTCCTCGGGGGAAACAAGTACTGTCTGCTTCGCGACACATATAGCCTTGAGGAGCTAAAAGAGACACTTGCAGAGTTCAGGGATAAGAACATTCAAGTGATCCTCTCTAATGGCGGAGATGGCACACATCAAAAGCTTATAAGCACTTTGATATATAACTTCAGTGATTACAGCCCCTACATAATACCTTTGAAAAGCGGGACCATGAACATGCTACCAAAAAATCTTGGTCTAGATATGTCGCCGCATAAGGCAGTAAAGTGGGTTAAAGCCGTCATAGAGAACAAGGTCACTCCGGTAGTGACCAAAAAGAACGTGTTAGAGGTAAGGTCTGACGTCTTGAGACGCAAAAAGTATGGATTTGTGTTCCTGGCTGGCTGTGGATATAGATTATTGAACCTCTACTATTCATATCCTGAGGGCGGCAAAAGAGCCGCTGCAAAGGCTATAGTGTCATCAATGGGATCCTGGCTGACCAAGGACCCTTTGGCAAGGTCCATCTACACCTACACACCCTCAAAGACCTTAATAGACTCGAACGAATATCATTTCCCGTACCTCATAACCCTTGCATCTACACTTGAAAGACTTGTACTTGGATTTTCCCCGTTCGCACTAAAGAGCGACAAGGATGGCTTCTTCTTCATGATAGACGGTGAACCAATGAAAAAGAACTACAGGTTCACAAAGTTCTTTAAGCCATTCCATCATGACGAATGGAAACCAAGAAGACTTGTAAGCAGGGGGAAAGCCCTGCATCTTGAAGTAGAGGATGGTTTCAGCATAGACGGTGAGATAATTAATTTTGAGGGAAAGGCTAAGCTCGAGGTAGGTCTTGGTCCTAGTATCAATTTCATAACTCCCGGTGTAAAAAAATGAAGTTCACAAAAGAGACATTGATAAATTTTCCCACAGATCTAGTAGACAACATAAAGGAGATCAATGAGCTCCTGAACATCTCCCACAAGGAAGTGATGCTCATACTTGAACTTAAACGAGACAAACACCTTAACTACAAAAGACCAAGTGAAGGTCTCATACTTGAAAATCCGGGCTTGATATCAATATATGCCAAATTCGCCGAAAAATATTTCCTGGTCGGTGGGCAGCCGAGCATAAAGGATTTCTTTAACGGTTTTGTATTCTCACTGTCACCATACTCCCCAATAAAGAACAAGGACCAGGACAAGTTCTACAGAAAGGCCTCATCAATGTGCCCAAAGGGAACCACAAGGAACGCCATAATAATAGATACTCATTCGGGGATACTGCCTACACATGTTTCATACCTCTACAACAAGATATACGGCATAGACTCAGATAAAACGGCGTATAATGAGGCCAAGAACAATTTATCGATGAACAAAAAGAACAACTGCATGATGTTCCACACCAACGCAGATAAATGGCTAAAAGAATTCACCGAACATAAATATACAACACCAGGCAAAAAACAAAAAATAGGCCTTGCAATGATGAACCCCGAACACATATCTGACACAGGAATAAAGTATCTTGAGATGATCCGCCCAGAGACTATCGTTCTATTCTCGAGCTCTAATGATGCGATCATATCTGCCAAGGACAAGTTAAGGTCCTCTGGTTTTGATCACATGGAAGATGAACAGGCTTCAGCCTTTAATATTTGCAAGTTGAAATGGAGGAACGTTGAAGGAGCTTGATCTATATCGAGACACAGCTATAGAGGCTGCAAAGAAAGCAGGCCGTGTCCTAATGAAGCATTTCAATGCAATAAGCGATTTTCAAATAAAGAAAGAAGCAGGAATAGTCACAAAAGCAGACATGGAGTCAGAAGATCTTCTGTCCAGCATCTTCAACAAGAAGACCCCAAACTTTGGTATCCTCGGCGAAGAGACCGGGCTTAAAGGCAGCGACGAGACGAAATGGATAATAGACCCCCTGGACGGCACCACTAATTTTTTCCATGGATTCCCTCATTTCAACATATCAATTGCGCTGGAGCATAAAGGAACAATAAATGTGGCCGTGATACACAACCCTGTAACAGGCGATATGTACCACGCCATTAAAGGTAAGGGGTCTTACAAGAACGATAAAAAAATAAAAGTATCTTCAACGAATGAACTAACTAACGCAATGATAGGGACAGGTTTTGCATATATGAGAGGAGAACCCCTAGAGGATGCAATAAACCTTTTCAGGAAGTTCACCTACAAGAGCCAGGGAATAAGAAGACCTGGAGCAGCGGCCCTTGACCTTTGTTATCTTGCTGAAGGCATATACGACGGGTTCTACGAAAAGACACTCGCTCCATGGGACATGGCTGCCGGATCTTTATTGATAGAAGAGGCTGGCGGAAAGGTATCTAACTGCAAAGGCCAAAAATTCTCCATATACGGGAAAGACGTGGTGGCCTCTAATTCAATCCTTCACGAAAAGATATTAGAAGTCATCAACTCAGATTGAACCGCTTTCTTCTTCCAGCGTCTTAACATCAGGATTAAATTTGCTCTTAGGGAACGGGATATTGTTCCTTTCTATTTCTTCATAGAATGAAGGTATGTAGCCAGTAGGCAGCATCTCCCCAATTATCGTCCCGTCAGCAGTCCTTCCTTTTTGGATGAACCTATATACATCCCTTGTTTGGTATCTGCCAAGATCGTCTACACCAAGAACTTCACTTATCTGCATTACCTTTCTTGATCCGTCATAAAGTCTTGCCGTGCATATTACTACATTTATGGCTGAGCCTATCTGAGCTCTGATGGCTGTAACTGGAACTTGGGTATCTGTCATCATCGCCAGGGTCTCAAGCCTGACCATGGTCTCTATAGGCGTGTTCGCATGCACGGTACCCATGCTCCCGCCGTGTCCAGTGTTCATGGCAGAGATAAGGTCCAGAGCCTCTGCTCCCCTGACCTCTCCAACTATTATTCTGTCTGGCCTTAGTCTCAAAGATGATTTAACAAGGTCCCTTATCGTAACGGCTCCTTTACCAAAATCATTTGCCGCCTTCGTTTCAAAATAAACGACGTGATTCGCATGTATTTGAAGCTCTGAGGCATCCTCTATTACAATTATTCTGCTCGTCTTTGGTATCCTGGATGCAACACAAGAAAGAAGTGTTGTTTTTCCAGAGCCTGTGCCTCCCGAGACTATTATGTTCTTAGCGAGGAAAACGCAGATATCAATGAACCTTGCTCCGTCCAATGATATCGCTCCAAAATTTATCAAGTCCTTTAAAGTGAGTTTTACCTTGAAGAACTTCCTTATCGCTATTGTAGTTCCCATTCTTGCGCTCGGAGGGATAACCACGTGCACCCTGGACCCGTCAGGCAATCTTGCATCAAGAGTAGGATTTTCATCATCTAAGGGTCTGCCAACGAACTGAGCAATGTTCCTTGCTGCCGCAAGAAGGGCTCCTTCATCCTCGAATTTCGAGTCAGTTTTTATCAGCTTGCCTTTACGTTCGACAAATATTGTTGCCGGGCCATTGATCAATATATCCGTAACTGACTGATCAGCAAGGTAGTCCTTAACCGGAGAAAGAAAGTTGGCTATTGTCGCTTCAAAGACCCTGCTCATTAATGCTTAACTCCCTTGGCCCTAAAAGCATCAACGATATCTTCAATGTCTATTGAATGCACGTCTTCTCCGCTCTCTTCTTTATCGTATAGGTAATCTATAGCAAAGTCGCTGAAGTCCTCGACCTGCTCATAAGGTATGTTGAATTTAACACACTCCTGTGCAAATATTTTCAACAACATGAGATGGCTCACCAAAGAAGGTAGTTCTTCAAGCTTCAGGTCCTCGTCCTCTTGAGCAAGATAGTTATAGGCCCTCAGAACGTCATTAACCTGTTTCATAACTTCATCCATTTTACGCCTCCATAGCTTTCACGATATTATACAACAATTATCCAAGTTATCTAATAAACTCTCTAGCCACTTCCCTGTCATCGAATTCATGCTTTACGCCATTTATGAGCTGATAGGTCTCGTGGCCCTTGCCTGCAATAAGTACCACGTCATTATCCTTGTCCATCATCTGAATGGCCTTTTTTATGGCCTCCCTTCTATCGGATATGACCTCATAGACATTGGGTCTCATCCCGGCTACCACACTCTCTATGATCTTATCTGGATCTTCGTGTCTTGGATTATCAGAAGTAACGATGGCGTAATCGCTCAGGTCAGATACGACCTTCCCCATCTTAGGTCTTTTACCCTTGTCCCTGTCACCGCCACAGCCAAA
>JAKLHL010000058.1 GCA_022710165.1 Bdellovibrionales bacterium
GTTCTTTTAACCCAGGCAGAGAACGCAAAGAACATCTTAAGCTCTGCCGCTAAATATAAAGTAAATGTATCGTCCCTGAAGTATGAAGAGACCCTTTATAGAGAAGACTTCGAGAAGCTCATCTCTGAACTCTTGAATAAAACTCTAAACCACTGCAGATCTGTAATAGCCAAGTCCAAACTTAAGCCTACCGACATATCAAAGATACTTTTGGTCGGGGGCAGCAGCAGAATACCTGCGGTAAAAGAAATGCTTGAGACCCAGCTTGGTATACCTGCAAGCCAGGAAGTGGACCCTGATCTTGCCGTAGTCGCTGGAGCTGCCATACAATCAGCCATAATTGACGGGCAAAAAGTTAGTTCCATACTCCTTGATGTAGCACCTCATTCAATAAGTGTGAGCTGCGTGCTTGAAAAGAACGGCAAGGTAATACCCAACTACTGCACAAAGATAATAAAAAAGAACACACCAATTCCATGTACTGTTGAAGAAGTGTTCGCAACATTAAAAGACGACCAGGAAACTGTAAGGATAGCCATATATCAGGGTGAAAGTGACTTTGAAGAAGGCAACATCCTCATAAGGGAGCTAAAGTTCGACTGCTCAAAGACCAAAAAGAACAAAGAGAAAGAGATACTGGTTAGCTTCTCTTACGGTCTTGATGGTACCATAAACATAGACGTGCACGAAGAAGGCACCCAGAACAAGACCAGGCACAGGGTCGAACTGTTAACTATACAGTGATCACGCTAACGAAACGAACATTACCACAAAAGCAATGCTTATGATGTACATCAAAAAATGTACGTCCCTATACTTTCCATTAAGGAGTTTTATAAGAGTATAGCTTATGAAGCCGAAGCCGATGCCGTAACTTATATTGTAAGTAAGGGGTATTCCGATGATGGTCAGGAACGCAGGGAAAGAGTCCTCGAACTTATCCCAATGCATTTCTTTAACTATCTTTATCATCAGGAACCCGACTATAACAAGGGCCCCTGCTGTTATCGGATATACAAAATACTCTCCCATCGGCACCAAAAAACCGCTGTTGGATAGAAGCGAATATTGTGTGATGTTCGGTATGCAGTAGCCTCCACCTATCATCTGTATCATCGGCGCAAAAAATGCGGCAATGATGAAAAGTACGCCTGTCACTATGGCGGTAAGACCAGTCCTTCCGCCTTCGGCAACTCCTGCAGATGATTCTATATAAGTCGTAATTGAACTTGCTCCAAAAAGACCTCCCACAGAAGCAGCTATAGAGTCGACCATGAGTATCCTCTTTATCCCAGGGACCTTTCCGTTAGGGGTCAAAAAGTTAGCCTGTTCACCTACGGCGAACACAGTACCCATGGTATCAAAAAAGTCTGTGAGCATAAGAGCAAATACAGCACCTAAAAGACTTGGAGTAAGTATGTGGGCTAAAGCGATGCCTCCGCTGTTCACTGTTTGGAAAGGAGCAAAGAACGCGGTAAAATCAAGTTCGCCTATAAAGGACTCCGGAAGTCTTGCTATACCAAAGATCATCGCTGCAATGCACGCAACTATCATTCCCCAAAGTATCTCCCATTTAACCTTCAAGGACATGAGCAAGGCTATCGAGAATAACCCTATTAAAGTGACCCATACATAACTCTGGGAAAAATCTCCCAAAGAGACCAGTGTCATCGGTGCAGGTCTTATTATCCCGCCCTGATTAAGTCCTATCACGGTTATGAAAAGGCCTATCCCGACGCCGATAGCCCTCTTAAGATTAAGAGGTATGGCGTTCATTACTGATTCCCTGAGTCCTGTAATGACCAGTAAAAGTATTATAAGACCTTCAACAAAAACGACCGCCATTCCCACCTGCCAGGGGACATTGGATTGGGCGACACCCACTATGGAAAATGCCACAGCGGCGTTAATACCCATACCGGAGGCCATGGCCAACGGACGGTTGGATACAAGGCCCATGGTTATACACATGATACCTGCGCCTATGGCAGTTGCAGTGGCCGCGGCAGAAAAAGGCACTCCAGCGGCAGAAAGTATACCAGGGTTAACAAAGATGACATAGGACATGGTCAAGAATGTTGTAACTCCAGCGACGAGTTCTGTCCTTAAGGATGTTTTCCTCTGTTTGAACTCAAAATACTTGTTTATCGCTTTCATATATTAGGCCTCTAAATTAGCTGTCATCGATATATTGGCGTTAAGTACCCTTGATACAGGACAGCCCTTCTTTGCGCTCTCGGCTATCTCAAGGAACTTGTCATTTGTAATTCCAGGGACCTCTGCCGTAACGTTCAAATGCACGCTCGTAATGGTCCAGGTATTATCCTTAAAATCCATCGTCAATTCCGCATTGGTAGATATCCTGTCAGGTTCATACCCTGCCGCACCAAGCATAAAAGAAAGGGCCATGCTGTAACAGCCTGCATGAGCAGAGGCTATAAGCTCTTCCGGATTAGTACCGATACCGCTCTCGAACCTGCTGTTAAATGAATATTGAGTGTTGTTCAAAGTACCACTTTGGGTAGTAAGGTAACCTTTGCCTGTTTTTCCTGTTCCATTCCATACCGCAGTAGCTGTTCTTTTCATAAACACCTCCAATGGGCACAGATATATACTCACATTAAGTTAAAGTAAATTGGGAAAGGATTTAGTCCTGGGACCTTATGACCTCGCGCATATTGGCCCTGAGCTCGGCTTTGCGGAGCCTTATGTTCTTTGGGGTTATCTCTACCCACTCATTTTCATCTATCCAGACCACGGCCTCATCAAGGTCCATGTCCTTTATCTCTATAAGTTTGGTTGAGTCATCACTGCCAGAAGCTCTCATATTGGTAAGTTTTTTAGTTTTTGTAGCATCGGCATTAAGATCATTTACCCTGTTGTTCTCTCCGAATATCATCCCTTCATAGACCTTAACACCCTCTCTTATAAAAAGTTTGCCTCTGGCCTGAAGGTGAAAAAGACCATACTGTACACTTACACCTGGCCTGTCTGCTATCAAGGCGCCGTTCTTCCTGCTAAAACGCTTGCCCATATAAGGTATATATCCTTTAAAGCTGCTGGAGAAAATGGCTTCTCCTCTAGTCGCTGTAAGCATGGGGGACCTTATCCCGAACAAACCCCTTGTTGGTATGGTGAACTCAAGTCTCACCCTTGAAGAGGCGTGCATATGCTCCATCATATCCATCTTTCCGCCCCTGTCAGAAAGAAGCTGTGTAACAACACCTATCATGTCATCAGGTATGTCCACTACCATGGTCTCTTCCGGCTCAAAAAGTTCGCCGTCCTTTTCATAAGGTATTATCTCTGGGCATCCCACCATAAGTTCATAGCCTTGGCGACGTAGTTCCTCAAGAAGTATGACAAGCTGGAGTTCTCCCCTGCCCTTTAAAAGAAAGACCTCCGGGCTAGCGGTTTTTTGCATCTTAAGGGACACATTGGTTTGACATGCTTTTTCAAGAAGCTCTTCAAGTTTTTTTGTCGTTACGTATATACCTTCGGTACCTGCAAGAGGCGAAGTGTTAACAGATATCCTCATCGCTACAGTAGGAGGGTCCACCTTTAATCTAGGAAGCTGAACAGGGTTCTCTGCACAACAGATGGTATCCCCTATCTCTATTGATTCAGCCCCTGATATCAACGCAATATTACCTGCCTCCATCTCATCAACACGCTCTGTGCTCAGGCCTGCGAACCTTTCAAGTGCAGTTACAGCGAATTCCTTTACCTCGTTGTTCTCGTTAATGACGGCAAGCTTTTGCCCTACTTCAACTCTTCCTGATTCTATTCTTCCGACTGCGAACTGGCCCATGAAGGAGCTATAGACCCTGTTAGCCACAAGCATACTGAACGGCTTTTCAAGTTCCACCTTTGGTGCAGGGAACTCGGTTATTATGGCATCCATAAGCTCATTAAAGTCCACGCCCTTGACGTTCTTTTTTGAGCTGGCCCAACCGTTCTTTGAGCTCGCATAGAAGGTCTTGTAGTTCAGCTGTTCCTCGTCGGTAACAAGGTCATAGAAAAGTTCCAGTATCTTTTCCTCGATCTCATCTATCCTTGCATCAGGACGGTCAACTTTATTTATAACGACTATTACCTTTATGTTCTTCTCTAAAGCTTTCCTTAAAACGAACCTGGTCTGCGGAAGCGGACCTTCTGAAGCGTCAACCAACAGCAAAGCGCCGTCGACCATAAAAAGGGCCCTTTCAACCTCTCCTCCAAAATCGGAGTGGCCTGGAGTATCCACGATGTTAATGTTAACGCCCTTCCAGGTAAAGGCAGCATTCTTGGCAGTGATGGTAATGCCCCTTTCTTTTTCAAGCTCCCCGGAGTCCATGACCCTTTCCTCTACTTCCTGATGGGCCTTGAATACACCAGACTGTTTAAAAAGACGGTCTATCAGCGTCGTTTTACCGTGGTCTACATGTGCGATGATCGCTAGGTTTCTTATTTTCATTTTTTTGTGTGTCTTCTTAGGGACGAACTTTAATATCAGAATACGGGACTAAAGTCTACTTTTTGAATGCATCCCTTTGGCACGTCACATCAATACCTTTGAACGTATAGAAACATGGCCCAAGAGATGTTGTTTGCACCAAGTCCTTTATAACTATCCCTTCTGCCTTATCTTTCTTAGTAGGGTTTTTGACAAGCTTATAGACCTTGCCGCCCACACCTTTAGCAATAGGGGATATCCTAAGCTCTACCGGACATCCGTCTTTTAACACTGTTGAGTAACTTATAAGGTCAGCCTCAGCACCTACCCCTTTTTCGAATATTACACCGCAAGAAGGTGTAAAAGGCTGTGAGAATAAAGAAGAAACACCGATCAAAAAGCCAAATAATAAAACCATAAATACCTCCAGTTAAATATCATACAGTAAAAAGGTTCGTGGTCGAAAAATTAGGTTCAGTTGTAAGGTTTATCCCAAGTTTCCTTAAGCCAGCCTCATCACCCGGTGTCGGGATGTGGGTCATATGCATCTCACAGCCTCTAAGTTCTTTAAGCTTTTCCATAGCTACCTGGACCGTAGGGTTGGTAGCGGCGCTCATGCTGAGCGCTATAAGTGTCTCGCCCAAATTCAAACTAACGGCCTTGGACCCAAACACATCGGTCTTTAGATTACCTATAGCCTCTATTACCTGAGGGGACAAAAGATGTATCTTGTCTGGGATGCCCGCAAGTGTTTTTATCGCATTAAGTATTGCGCTTGAGGTTGCATGTATCAAAGGCGAGTTCTTTCCTGTGATTATGGTGCCGTCATTAAGTTGTATCGCTGCCCCGCAGTAAATACCGTCGTGTCCCTTCTTGGTCTTTACAGCATCCTCTGCGGCCTTTCTTGCATGTACGACCACAGACCTATCCTCTGGCTTAACGCTCATCTCTTCCATCAAAAGCTCTACTCTCTGTACAGTATCCTTATCAACAAGGCCTGTTAGATACTCACATGAATATCTAAAGTACCTTCTTATTATTTCCTGTTTTGAAGCTTCCTTAACCACCTCATCGTTGACTATACCAAACCCCGCCCTGTTAACGCCCATGTCGGTTGGTGATTTATACATTACGTCGGTGCCGCCTATACGTGCAAGTATCCTTTTAAGGACCGGGAAAGTCTCTACATCCCTGTTGTAGTTTATCGCCTGTTTGCCGTAAGCTTCCAAATGAAAAGGATCTATAAGGTTAAAATCCCCAATGTCTGCCGTAGCAGCCTCGTAGGCAATGTTAACTGGATGCTTTAAAGGAATACTCCATATCGGGAAGGTCTCGAACTTTGCGTAACCACTCTTAACGCCCCTTTTATGCTCGTGATAGAGCTGAGAAAGGCAGGTGCCAAGTTTTCCACTGCCAGGTCCAGGTCCAGTTACGACGACCAAAGGCTTGGTAGTTTCTATGTAAGGGTTCGCTCCATAACCATCATCGCTTACAACAACATCAACATCGGTAGGATACCCTTTTGTGTAACGGTGTGTGTAGACCTTTATGCCGAGTCTTTCCAATTTATTCTTAAATATCGTCGCTGAAGGCTGGTTGTCATAGCGTGTTATTACAACAGCAGTTATGTTTATGCCCCAGTCCTTTAGATCATCTATCAGTTTCAACGCATCAGCATCATAGGTTATACCAAAGTCAGCCCTGACCTTCCTTCTTTCTATGTCACCGGCGTATATGCAGAGTATTATGTCAGCCTTATCTTTTAGTTTTTGAAGAAGCATCATCTTAACGTTAGGATCAAAACCCGGAAGTATCCTTGCTGCATGATAATCAAAGAGCAGTTTTCCGCCGAATTCTAGATATAGTTTATTGTCGAATTTACTGGCCCTCTCAAGAATGGATTCCGTCTGCTGGTTCAAATACTTCTGATTATCAAAACCTATCTTTTGCATTTTAGATACCCCTCATTAGTGGATCATTATGGGATATTATTACTCCAAAAAACTTAAAACAAGACTTAATTAGATCGAAAGCGGTAAGTATATATCGGCCTGTAATCAAGCCCTGGAAAGGATTCATAAAGATTAAGCTCATGGCATGAAAAAGGTATGGTGAACTTAATCCCTTCCAGTAATTTAATTTCTTTACTGTGTATGGCGTTGCCATGACCTGCCCTTGCCACGGTAACATGGAACAGCCATTTCCTGCCCTTTTCGGGGAGAGTATATCCGAGCCCTTCGATCTGTTCTTCAAGTGAGGAGACTATTTGGATGGCGTCATTCATGTTGTTCAAGGTACCCGTAAGCGCAAGTACTCTTGGGGCCCTAGGCGGCAGGAAGATAGTCTTATTAATTACTCCAGATATAACATGTTCAGGGAGTTTTAGTTTTCCCTGTTCAAGATATCCCAAAAGATCGTCGCTATCGACATTGCCAAGGAATAAGGCAGTAGCATGGCGGCACTCATCACTTATGACCCTTAATTTTTTATCGATGTGTGACGGAAGACGGTATGCGTCCTTAAAACTTATAGGGAAACCAAAGAACAGCCTCTTATTCATTGTATCTATAGTTTAGGAACAGGAATACAAATATCAAAAGGGGCAGTAAAAGGTCCGGAGCTATATATCCATAGTTGTAAGGGGCAAAGTTGTTATTTATCACCAGCTCTCTCACATGACCTATACCTGCACCTATTAGGAACAGCGACCAGCCAAGCCCTGTCGCAAACCAAAAGTTCTTTCTAAACCATATACATAGTATACCCAGCACTCCCCAGGCCCCGTCACTGTAACCAACTTCAAGCTGGAAGGGGTTACCCGTCGGCCAGCCTATCCTTATCGCTATGGCGTCAGAAAAGAAAACATGCCCTACAAAGCTCATGAGGCCTGCAAGGCCTACACCAAAAACCAGCAGGTACAGGGTCATTAGTTCAAAGAATTTTCCTTTCTTGTTCGAGTATTTTTTTCTCACCACAAAAAAATGGACAAGCGCCAGAAAAAAGCCAAAAAACAACAAAACCATGTTTTGCATGATCCAGCCCTCCTAATCCTAATGATACAGCACTTGTTTATTTGAGACTACTATTTGTAAGGATTAATTTTGTCTTCTGGCCACTGATACCGAAATCATTATCGTTGACCAGAAGCCATGTCCTGTCCCCTAGATAAGCCATTCCCTCTAGTTTTGCAGGAAATTTATTCTTAGACAATGATGTATCTAACATCAATTCTTTAGAAAAAGACCTCACCTCGTCCCATGCTTCTTCCAAAGCAGGTCTGGTAAGAAGTGAGTCCCATTTTGTATCGAGGATGTTTTCAGCATCCCTTAGGTCTATCTTATAGAATTTGGTAGTATTCTCTGCTCTTTCAAGGACAAGAAGCTCGTAAGGATTGAGCATAGACATCTCACTTATCTTTATATCAGCTTGTTTTATGCCTTCGTCGTCATTAAAGGTCCCAGCGTCATCCATTATATACAAATATTCTGCATCAACTTTCTCTTCACCTAGGGACATCCTGAACAGCCTCACGGCTTTACTCCTATGACAAATTTGTTTTGTTGGATGCTGCAAAGGACTTTGTATGATGAAGTACAGGAACTTCTCATCTGGAGAAACTGCAACAGCTTCTATTCCCCTGTTCAGCTTTCTTTTAGCTACTATCTCTGGAAGCTTTTCTTGTGTATAGAGGCTAGTACCTTTCAATCTTGAAAGCACGCCTTTCGGAACCAGTCTCTTTATTATCTTTCCATCTTTATCTACATGAACAAGGCTTGGAGCATATTCTTCTGAAAGCCAAAAAGTCCCATCCTTTAATTTTATGATAGCTTCAGTATCAAGACCGTCTGGATCATCCTTAATGATGCGTCCTTTACTATCATAAGATAATTCTGTTCTCGGATTGCTTATTCCTGACACTGGCTGTCCATTACCATTCTTTAACTCTATCCTTTCCAATATCTCATAAGAAAAATTAGAGATCTTGATCTTGTATATTGAAGGAACGAATTTAGGGAAAGGGAACACCTTTGCATCTTTATTCTTCCCTTCTACATGTATATTCGGCCCTCTATCAGTCACAAAATAGACTATATGCTTACCGTCAGCGACATGGTGAAAAGCTCCTGACCCTATACCAACATCCAAATGGCCAATAGGGTCACTAAACTCCTGAACGTAAAAGGACCTTTTTGAACAAGACAAAGATATCAACAAAAGCAGCAGTACTATATATCTCATAGACTCTCTTATTCCTCAAAGA
>JAKLHL010000059.1 GCA_022710165.1 Bdellovibrionales bacterium
TCACCGACTATAATAAAGGGCGCATATCAGCTTGCAGATTCTGATGAATGGAAAGAATGCATTAGATATGTCTCTGCACTTTGGAACGACCTGGACGTGATGGAAGAGTGCCTTAAAGAGGCGGCACTTTTGATAAGGGACGACGAGTATAAGATGATACTTCTTTCCGTTGGTGAAAGGATAGAGGGTATTAAGCTCCTGTGCGAAGGGGTCGTGAAATTATATTCAGATTCCACTCATCACGACGATACTTTTGTATATTGGGTCGGGTGGGACGGAAGAAAATCAGAGTGGCAGATAGCACGTGCCTTTGTCGATCTGGGTTCGGTGCTAGCGGAAGAAGTGTACAAGAATTACAGTTCCTGCGTATTTACCTCGGCGACGCTTAGGACGGGGAGATCGTCTATTTCTCAGGACATAGGTTTTGACAGGATGCACGGCAAAGTCATCAGTGACGATGTAATATGCATACCTTCACCTTTCAACTACAAAGAGCATTCAACGCTTTTCTTCATGAAGGAAACGATGAACCCAAATAACCCCGACTTTATAAAACATCTTGCCGCAATGGTCACTAATGTCGCTCAGCTCCTGGGCGGAAGAACGCTGATACTCTTTTCCAGCATAAAGAGGATGAACCTTTGCTTTGCCGAGCTTGCTGTACAGCTGGCACCGAAGGGCTTTAAGATATTAAAACAGGATATGGGCGGTGATGTGGTCGGATATTTCATGTCAGAGAGTAAGGCCGTGCTTCTTGGTTCAGAAACCCTGGGCGAGGGATTGGACATAAAAGGTGAGAGCCTTAGCTGCGTAATAATGGAACGTATGCCGGTCTTGATGAGGACACCTCTTTATGTGGCAAGAGAGGACCTTTATAAAAAGGTCAAGGGCAGGGACCCTTATCAGGGTTTTGAACTACCTCAAAGGCTCTTGAAGTTAAGGCAGTGGTCGGGCAGGTTGATAAGGAGTAACACCGACAAGGGAGCTGTGGTCGTTTATGATAAATGGTTCGTTACACAAAGGCCGGAATTAAGGAACGAGGTCGCTTCTGCAATGGACCCAATGCCGATAGAGGTCTGCTCATACTCCGAGCTAATTAACAAGATGAAAGAAAAATACTCTAACTGGGGCTACGGCCTGGATTAAACCTCAGCCTCTATCTTTTTAGCTGATTCCTCAAACAACTGTATGCCCATAGATTGTTCAAGATATAGATGTATGAAGATGATTATGTCCTTGGTGTTCAGGGAGAATTTTTTCTTCATCTCAGCAAAGTATTTTACAACGTCATCAGTGCTGATCTCCCTTTCAAGGTTCTCAAAGTGCTCGTTAAAGGCCTGTATCAGGGGCATGTTGTTGTTTAGCCAGTTCTGGCAGACCTTCTTGTAGAGTTTTCCCCTTCTTCTGAACTTGTCCAGTATCTCGGCCTCTTTTTGCTCCCTGTTCTCGGTGAGGTCTTTCCAGTCTTTCTGGCGCGGAAAGATGTCTTTAAGGTCCTTTATTATGCCCAGAAGTTTTTTCTCGGGCGTTAGCTCGAATATGAGGTATTTTTCTACCTTCTCGTTAAAATCTATTTTTTTGTAAGTGTTCTTTTCCATTATTTTCTTCTCCATTTGTTCATGAATTCAGCAAGCTTCATATATGAATCCTTCAAAGTAGCTTCATCAGGCAGGAACACTATCCTAAGGTGCTGTGTTCCTGGCTTTTGTCCAAAACCGCTTCCTGGCACTACTATGACGCCGGTCTCCATTATCAGGCTCTTTACAAAATCAGCATCATCTTTTACGTCGAGCTTTGGGAAGGCATAGAAGGCTCCTTTTGGTTTTACACAGCTTATTCCTTCGATGTCGTTCAGCATCTTGTAGGTCATGTCCCTTCTTGGGGTCATCTTTTTCATTAACGCTGTAAGATGGTCCTGAGGTCCTTCAAGTGCGGCCTTTACACTTGCCATAACAGGTGTACATGCGCACAATCTTGCCCTTAACAGTTTGTTCAGAGCGTCCAGGAAACCAGAAAGCTTTTGTTTGTTCCCGCTCGCTATTCCCCATCCTATTCTGAACCCTGGGGCTATGTATGATTTTGATACGCCGTTGAATGTTATCACAGGAAGGTCCGGGTTCAATGATGCCAGCGAGATGTGCTTTGCATCGTCATATAGTATCTTGTCATATATCTCGTCGCAGAGCACTAAAAGGTCCTTTTCTTCTGCTATCTTTGCTATCTCCATCAACATTTCTTTGGAGCAGACACTGCCAGTAGGGTTGTTCGGATTTATAAGGACTATTGCCTTGGTCCTTGAGTTTATCTTTTTCCTTATATCGTCAGGATCAGGCATCCAATCATTTGCTTCGTCAAGGTAGTAAGGGTTCTCTGGTGCATCCAACTTTGCCTGTACAGCGGTGTAAAGAGGGTAACCAGGGAACGGAGTGAGTACGTTGTCGCCGGGGTCTAAGAGCGCCGTAAGACAAAGTTCTATGGCCTCGCTGGCGCCGGATGTTATGAACACATCCTGGACGTTCTGGATATTCAGCCTCTTGGCTTCCCTCTTAACAGCCTCTACGGCCTCATCAGTTCCGCTGCTTGCGCAGTAACCGTTCTGTCCCTCGAGCATCGCTTTATGAACGGCCTCTATCATGTGCTGCGGGGTAGAATGATCGAACTTTAAAGGATCTCCTATATTAAGGTAGTGTAAAGGCAGCCCTTTCTTTTTTGCTTCACCGGCAACAGAAAGTATGTCCCTCACCGCGTACTTTACATTGTCACATTTCTTAGAGTGCTTTATCATCTTGTTAAAACTCCTTGTTAATTTCCGGATAAGTTTTATTAATATAGCATTACTTGTCAAGAAGTGATGTTCTGCGTTGAAGGGCTTTAGTGTGGGTAAGTTTATGATATTAAAGGGTTATATGGGCTTAAATGATTTTAGGCGCAAATATAAAAACTCTTTACAATCAATACAATATTTGTTAGAACTCGCTTTCGTTAATTAATGACAAAGGGGAATTGTATGCCAAAGCTAAAGACTAAAAAAGGTGCTTCAAAACGCTTCAAAGTTACTGCTACAGGTAAAATAAAACATAAAAAAGCATACCTTATGCATAAACTAGGATGTAAAACAGAAGCTCAAAAAAGAAATTTAAAACAGAAAGGGATACTTGAACCAGGTGATGCTGGTCTTGTTAAACAACAGCTCCCTTACGAGTTTTAATAAGTAATTAAAAGGAGTTTGATATGGCAAGGGCAAAAGGCGGAGTAAAAACAAAGAATAGCCACAAGAAATGGCTGAAGCTTGCAAAGAGCTTCTGTGGCAGACGTTCGACAATAATCAAGACAGGTAAGCTTGCTGTTATACATGCACTTGCTTACGCTTACGTTGGCAGAAAGAAAAATAAACGTAATATGCGTCAGCTGTGGACAACTAGGATAAATGCGGCATCAAAAGAGCATCAGCTTGCATATTCAAAGTTCATAAACGGACTTAAGAAGGCAAACGTTGAACTGGATAGAAAGGTCCTGGCTGCTATAGCCAGTGAGGACGCAAAAACATTTGCTTCTCTTGTCCAAATATCCAGGTCGGCTGGCAATTGAGCAAACCTGATCTAAAAACTCTTATATCAGAGCTTGAGGGGAAGCTTAAAAAAGAGCTTTCCAGTGTCGGTAATTTAAAAGATCTAGAAGAACTAAAGATAAAAGCGCTCGGAAAAAAGAGCGAGCTTTATTCCATCCTAAGGAACATAGGCGAGCTTCCTCCTGAAGAAAGAAAACATGCCGGCGAGAGCGTCAATAAGTTAAAGACCATCCTTGAAGAAGAAATATCCAAAGTAGAATCTGAGCTTAAGAAGAAAGCAGGTGCAGAAAAACTTTCTGCAGAGGCTGTGGATATAACCATGCCTGGGGATTACATAAGGAAAGGTTCGCTTCACCCAGTGGCCCAGATAATGGAAGAGATCGTAGAGATATTCAAACCTCTTGGCTACAGCGTGGTGCATGGCCCGGAAATAGAACATGAGTTCTTTAACTTTGATGCATTGAACATACCTGGCGATCATCCTGCAAGGGATATGCAGGATACTTTTTATCTTGGCAAGGATACAGTGCTAAGGACTCACACCTCGCCTGTACAGGCAAGGACGATGATGCAGACAAAACCGCCGGTGAGGGTACTCTCTCCCGGTAAAGTATACCGCTCTGATTATGACGTCACACATACCCCTATGTTCCATCAGATAGAGGGTTTGTATGTGGACGAGGGAATAAAATTCTCTCATCTTAAAGGTACGCTGCTTTATTTCGCGAAGAGGATGTTCGGTCAGGATACGTCGATAAGATTAAGACCAAGCTACTTCTCTTTTACTGAACCATCAGCAGAGGTGGACGTTACCTGTGTTGCATGCAAGGGCAAGGGATGCAGGATATGCAAGGGCACAGGCTGGCTGGAGATACTTGGCTGCGGAATGGTGAACCCTAACGTGTTCAAACAGGTCGGTTATCCAGAGACGATGACAGGCTTTGCGTTTGGCATGGGCCTGGAAAGGATAGCCATGCTCAAGTACAAGATAAACGACCTTAGATTGTTCTTTGAGAACGACGTAAGGTTCTTGAGGCAGTTCAAATGAAGTTCAGCATTAACTGGTTGAAGGACTTTATACAGATAGATAATTCACAAGCTGAGTTCGTCGCGGACTCGCTTACCAATAGAGGCATAGAGGTTGAGTCCATGGACGCTCAAGGCAAGGGCCTTGATAACGTCGTGGTCGGGAAGATACTCTCTAAACAAAAACATCCTGATGCAGACAAACTCTCGCTGCTTTCTGTTGACGCAGGCAAGGAAAAACTCCAGATAGTCTGCGGTGCAAGCAATATGAAAGAAGGTGACAACGTCGTAGTTTCACTTGTCGGCGCAAAACTCCCTAATGGTCTCGAGATAAAAAAGACAAAGATACGCGGAGTTGAATCTTTCGGGATGTGCTGTTCATTGTCAGAACTTAAGATGGCAGAAGAGAGCGACGGTATAATAATACTGCCCGAGACCGCAGTGCCAGGTACTCCTATAACCGAGGCAATGGAGCTTGATGATGTTGTTATAGATATAGCAACGGCAGCCAACAGGGGCGATATACTGGGCATGCTCGGCATATCTAGGGAAGTAGGGTCTATACTAGGAAAAAAACCTGAGTTCAAGGTCCAGCCCGTTTTAAAGACGCAAAAAGGCCACGGTCCTTTGGCGGTAGAGATCCACGACAAGAGGTGCAGAAGATATATAGGAAGATATATAGAGGGCGTTAAGATAAAACCATCACCAAGATGGATGTGCAAGAAATTAGAGGCTGTAGGGCTTAGACCTATAAACAACCTTGTTGATATAACCAATTACGTAATGTACGAGCTAGGCCAGCCTTTACACGTTTTTGATGCCAGCATGGTTGCAGGTAAAAAGATAATAGTAAGGTCGGCAAAAGAGAACGAGAAGATAAAACTCTTGGACGGTACAGAAAAGACCCTGCTGCCAAGGGACCTCTTGATAACTGATGAGAAGCATCCGCTTGCCATAGCAGGCGTTATGGGCGGCGAGGGTTCTGGTGTATATGATACCACCAAGGACGTTATACTTGAGTGCGCCTACTTTGAACCATCATCGATAAGGGTGACCGCAAAAAAACACGGTATAAGCACAGACTCCTCTTACAGGTTCGAGCGCGGTGTTGATTTTGACCTTATGAAAGATGTTGTTGAAAGGGCTACCCAGCTTATCCAGGAACTCGGCGAGCCTGAAAAGATATACGAGGCGCTGGATGTTGTCTCTGACCCAAAAAAGAACCGCAGCATAAAGATAAGTGCAAGGGCTGCAGCAGATTTTCTTGGAATGGAAATAGACTCAGGGGTAATAGCCGCCTGCCTTAAATCAATAGGCTTTGAGGCTGTAAGCAACCAGGACAATATAAATGTAGAGATACCTTCTTGGAGAGGCGATGTTTCTCTCCAGGCTGACATATATGAGGAAGTCGCAAGGGTATATGGCTTCGATAAGATACCCGCAGAACTTCCTGCGGTAAGTGTGGACCCTGATTTTGAGAACCTCCCTAATATCGACGTAGTGAACTCAAGGGCAAGGCATGCCCTAAAGGGTCTTGGATATTTTGAGGCGATAACCTATACTTTCGTGCCTGATACTCATCATGAGGCTATGGGCTATGACCAAGACTCTGTGATAAAGGTGCTTAATCCTATAGCTGAGACCATGAAGGTCATGCGTGTTAGCATGATACCAGGTTTGCTAGATGCTGTAAGGTACAATCTCAATCACAGGAATATGGACGTTAAGTTGTTCGAGATAGGCAAGACCTACCATCCAAAACGTGAACAGGAACATTATGGCGACAAGCCTTCTCCGTCGCAGACCATTGCAAGTGAGCAGGGTGTTCTTTGCATGTTACTAAGCGGCAACGTTATAGATAGAGAGAATTGGAAGGCGCAAAAAGAAAAGAAAGTGGATTTTTATACTGCAAAAGGCGACCTTAACTACTTGCTAGAATATTTAAGGGTGCCTAGTTATGATCTGCAGGGCTTAAAGGATGGAGAGGCAAAATATTTGAACCCTGGTGCGGCAGCAAGCGTTAAGTGCTGTGGCAGGCCATGCGGTTACATAGGAAAGCTCCACCCAGAGATGGCAGCAAAATTCGATCTTGAGGGTTTGGACCTTTACATAGTTGAATTGTACACGGACGTGCTAAAGGACGTGTTCGGGTCTACCCCTGTATTTAAGGAACTGCCCAAGTTCCCGAATGTAAGGCGTGACCTTTCTTTTATTACAGATGCAAAGATCAATGATGCCGATATTATGCAAGCCATAAAAAAGGCCAGGGTAGCGGGTCTTAAGGAATTTGGGGTCTTTGACCTTTATAAGGGCAAGGGCGTTCCAGAAGGCAAAAAGAGCATGGCTTACATGTTCGTTTTTGGCAGCGATGAAAGGACCCTTACTGATGCAGAGGTTGATGGGAGCATGAAAATAGTGTCAGAATTGCTAAAAAGTGAATTTTCTATTGAAATCCGCTGAGTTATCTGGTGAAATAGGGCCGAAAAACGATATTTAAAGATCTTGGAGGTTTTTAAAATGACAAAGGCAGATCTAGTTAACAAGGTTTTTGAGCAGATAGGCGGGACAAAGAAAGAGGCGTCAGACCTTGTAGAGAAGCTTTTCGACATGATGAAATCAACGCTGACCGGCGGAGAGAATATAAAGATATCCGGTTTTGGTAACTTCATGGTCAGGACAAAAAGGTCCAGAATAGGAAGAAACCCTCAGACTGGTCAGAGCATAGAGATATCCGCAAGAAGAGTGCTTACATTCAAACCTTCACAGGTCCTTAGGGATTCTGTGAACAAAGGTTCTTAATAACTAATGGCTGATGTATTCGCAGAAGGTCAGTTCTTAGATACAGCTAACGACAATCCAAACAAAAGATACAGAATAGGGGACGTGGCTCGTCTTCTAGACCTAAAACCCCATGTGCTCAGGTATTGGGAAACAGAGTTCGCTTCTTTTATTCTCGGTGAAAAGACGGATGGCGGGCAAAGGCTTTACTCACAGAAGGACATAGAGTTCTTTGGAAGGGTCAAGCAGCTTCTCTATAAAGAAGGGTACAGCATCTCTGGAGCAAGAAAGAGACTTTCTGGCAAGGATGCTGAAATAAATGAGCAGGAACAACAACCTGCAGTACCTAAAGAGCTCTTGTCGGTTATAAAAGAAGAGCTTGAAGATATAAGGGATGGCATATCAAAGTTAAGGTCATCCTTAGAAGACATCCAACCTCCATTATGAACTCCAAAGAAAAAAGAAAAATATTATCGCTGAACTTTTTTGCAAATTCCATACTTGCTCTGTTCATACTTTTGTTCAGTTCAAGCTTTTTCATGTTCCTTGGCGCTTTTTCAAAGAACGTGCACAGACTCATAGTCTCAGACAATCCTTACTACCTTTTGGTTTTGGGGATATCTTTTATACTGCTGGGTGTTCTGATATATTCTTTTAAGAGGCTGTTCAAGGATAGACAGGTCTCAGAGAAAATATTCATCTATGCGCCCTTGTCGTGTCTCTTGTCGATCTTTGCCCTTTCGGTGATCTCCACACTTGTTCCAAGATTGATGATACTTTCCATATTCTTTGTAACTGTCATCTGGGCTTATTGCCTGTTCATATTCGTTGAGCTGTGGAAAAGGTCCGGAGGCATAATACCAGCTCTTCTAAGCTTGATAGGTTTTGGGCTCACGGGGATATATTCATCCATATACAGCGTAGA
>JAKLHL010000006.1 GCA_022710165.1 Bdellovibrionales bacterium
TGGCTTCTTTTATTTTTCTGGAAAGTTTTTTCTCGTTGCTGAGCAAAAGGCTTCTTGCCACCTGCTGGGTTATAGTACTTCCTCCCTGCGAGAAATGACCGCTCTTAAAGTTAACTATCATGGCCCTCATTACGCCGGTAAAATCTATTCCCTTATGTTCAAAGAACTTCCCATCTTCCGACGCCACGAAAGCATTGATAACAACTTTCGGCATTTTCTCGTAAGGAATGATGTCCCTCTTTTCCCTGTAGAACTCGCCTATCTTTACATTATTCCTATCGTAAACCGTGCTCACCACCCTTGGCTTATAGTCCTTTACAGTTATTATCTTTGGAAGGTTCTTGGAGTAATGAAGGTAAAGGCCCATCCCGAACAGTATCGAGAACACCATAAAGAACACAAAAGATATCACGACTATTTTGAACAACAGCACAAACAAGCTCTTTTTTTTCTTTTTCTTCAAAACACAAGACTCCTATTTCTTGGATATAAAGTCCTTTATATCCTCTTTCATGACCTTAAGTTTTTGATGGTCAGAGCCTCCGCCCTGGACATATTCAGGATTACCACCGCCTTTGCCTCCAGCGTTGGACACTATATATTTCATTATCTCAGAAGCAGGTACTTTTGTAGAACCGCTCTTTGACACGCTAACAACCACAGAGCTTTTACCCTCGACTTCTGAGAACAGTACACTGATATCTGAACCCTTTGATTTAAGATACTCTGCATGTTCCCTGAGATCCTTTGCAGATGATCCAGTAAGATCAGCAAAAACGAATTTGAGGCCATTTATCACATCAGCACAAATAACCGCTTCATCCAATATTACTTTCGCTGAAGAAGACTTAAGATCGTCGTAGTCCTTTCTTAGTTGTTTGTATTCCAAGAGTACCTGCTTGGTCTTTTCCAACAATTCATGATCAGCACATCTAAGCTCGGTACAAGTCTCCTTAACGGAACGTGATGTCTGGCTTAGCTCCTGATATGCGTTAAAGGATGTTGTGGCCCTTATCCTTCTTATTCCGGCGCCAGTGCTTTCCTCTGCCAATATCTTGAATATACCTATCTCTGAAGTGTTCTTGACGTGAGTTCCACCGCAAAGCTCTACGCTCTCTTCACCGACCATAACGACCCTTACCTTATCACCATATTTTTCATCAAACAGCGCCATTGCACCGTCATTAACTGCATCCTTATAGTTCTTATACTCAAAATCAACTTCCTCTCCCCTGAGTATCCAAAGGTTTAGTTCTTGTTCTATTTCTTGAAGCTGGTCATTCGAGACCTTTTCATAATGGCTGAAGTCAAAAGTAAAGAACTCATTATTTACTAATGAGCCGGATTGCTTGACGTGATCACCAAGTTTTTTCCTTAACAAGTTGTGGAGCATATGTGTGGCGGTGTGGTTCCTTTCGGTAAGTTTTCTCGTGTCAGAGGATATCCTAAGCTCGCAATCCTTCCCCTTGCTTATGGTACCGCTGACGTTATCAACAAGGTGTAAATGTATCCCGCCCACAGGTTTCTGCACGGTGACTACGTCGGCTGCTTTAACGCCATTAACAAAGATCTCTCCCGTGTCGGCTGTTTGTCCTCCCGATTCAGCGTAGAAAGGTGTCCTGTCGAACACTAAAACCGCCTTTTCACCCTTGCTTACGCTTTCAGACAAAGCACCACCCTTAACTATGGCTACACACTTAGACTTTGAAGCATATGCCTCGTAGCCGGTAAATTCTGAACTTATCGATGCAAAATCTTTCTTGATAACTTCTATGTCTGCTTCACTTATATGCGACGACACGGCAGAACACTTTGTCCTTGCGTCCCTTGCCATCTTGCGTTGTTTTTCCATTTCCTCATTAAAGCCTTTCTCGTCCACAGAAACATCCCTTTCCCTGCATATGAGCTGTGTAAGATCTAAAGGGAAACCAAAAGTATCATAAAGCTTGAACGCTGTTTGCCCGCTTAGAATGCCCTTAGCGCTCACGCCAGAAAGCTCTTTTTCTAAGAGCCCAAGCCCCTTATCAAGGGTCTCGTAGAACTTTTCTTCTTCGGTCTTGAGTATTTTATCTATTTCCTTTTTGGACTTTTTCAACTCCGGATATGCATCACCCATAAGGTCACAGACAACTGATATTTTTCCATGAAGGAACGGTGAATTAAACCCAATAACCTTCCCGTGCCTAATTGCTCGTCTTATTATCCTTCTAAGCACATAACCTGCTCCTTCGTTAGAAGGAAAGCACCCATCACTTATCAAGAAAGCTATGCTCCTTAAATGATCTGCTATCGCATTATAAGACGCCTCGTGGTGTTTATCCTTTGGAGCTATCGGAGCATCTTTCTGTATCTCTTTTTTTATGTCTTTAAACAAATCTATATCATAGTTGCTTGCTACACCCTGCATTACAGCGGTCAGTCTTTCTAGGCCAGCACCTGTATCTATGCTTGGTTTAGGAAGTTTGGTCATCTTACCTTTTTCATCCCTGTTGAACTGCATGAACACAAGGTTCCATATCTCTACATAACGATCGCAATCACATCCAACCGTGCAGTTTGGTTTACCACAGCCATGATCAGCACCGTGATCATAATATATTTCAGAACAAGGTCCGCAAGGGCCTGTGTCGCCCATCGACCAGAAATTATCCTTTTCCCCCATCTTGAATATTCTTTCTTTTGCTATCCCTATTTTCTTGTTCCATATCTCGTAGGCCTCATCGTCATCTTTGTAGACAGTAATATAAAGTTTATCCTTTGGAATACCGTACACATCGGTCAAAAGCTCCCAAGCGAACTTTATAGCGTCGTCCTTGAAATAATCACCAAATGAGAAATTGCCGAGCATCTCAAAAAAAGTATGGTGTCTGTAAGTAAAACCGACGTTCTCAAGGTCGTTATGCTTACCGCCCGCCCTAACGCATTTCTGGCAGGACGCAGCACGCCTATAATCTCTTGTGTCCATTCCAAGGAAAACGTCCTTGAACTGGTTCATGCCGGCATTAGTGAAAAGAAGTGTTGGATCTTTCTTAGGTATAAGATTAGAGCTTGGAACTACTGTGTGTCCCTTGCCTTTAAAATAGTCCAAGAACAGATTACGAACTTCATTGATCTTCAACCCTTATTACCTCCCGAATCCGATCCCAGCCAAACCCCCTTCGCACAAGAAAGTCGTAAGCCTTTTTTACTTCCTTTATGTCTTTGAGGTTAAACTTCTTCTTCTCCAAAAGGTATCTTATATTCGCTATTTCGTCATTTTCAAGAAAAAAAGACCCTGCCATACTCTCGGCGTCAGACTTGGCCACACCCTTACCCACAAGCCTTCTTACAGCCTCGTTTTTGCCAAAACGCTTACGCTTAAGTTCCTCTAGATACAAAAGGGCGCGGTCACCATCGTCAAGATAACCGCGCCCTTTAAAATCCTTTATAAGTTCATCGACCTTCTGCTCTTCATACCCCTTCTTGATGAGCTTTGTCCTAAGCTCCTCGCTAAAATGGGGTCTTGCAGCCAAAAGATCTGCAGCCCTTCTGGGGAGACTCTCCTCAGTTGGTCTTTGTTTCTTCGGCATTGGCCTTTTTATGGGTTCCCTTTCCAGTGGCAACAGGCTTTTCGTCTCTGGTCGTTGTCGCCTGTTTATCAACAGGAAGTTTTACACCATAGTGAGCAAGTATCTTTCTCTCTATTTCTTTTGCCATGTCAGGATGATCCTTTAGGTAAGTCTCTACGTTTTCCTTACCTTGGCCGATACGTTCACCGTTATAAGAGAACCATGATCCGCTCTTATCTATTATATTGGCATTAACGCCGCAATCCAGGATCTCTCCAGTCTTTGATATACCCTTTCCGTAGATTATATCGAACTCTACTTCTTTGAATGGAGGAGCCATCTTGTTCTTAACTATCTTAACCCTGGTCCTGCTGCCTACAGTGTTCTCTCCTTCTTTTATCGCTCCTATCCTTCTTATATCCAACCTTACAGAAGAGTAGAACTTTAGCGCATTACCACCGGTCGTTGTTTCTGGGTTACCGAACATAACGCCTATCTTCATTCTTATCTGGTTTATGAATATAACGATGCTCTTTGATCTGCTGATACTTCCTGTCAATTTTCTTAGAGCCTGTGACATAAGTCTTGCTTGAAGGCCCATGTGAGAGTCACCCATATCACCCTCTATCTCTGCCTTAGGGACAAGAGCAGCAACAGAGTCAACAACAAGGATGTCTATAGATCCTGATCTCACAAGAGTATCTGTTATCTCTAACGCTTGCTCTCCGCTGTCTGGCTGAGATATCAAGAGATTATCAGTATCAACACCTAACTTTGCAGCATAATTTACGTCTAGAGCATGCTCAGCATCCACGAAAGCGACAACGCCTCCGTTCCTCTGGGCTTCAGCTATCATATGAAGGGCTAATGTTGTTTTACCAGACGCTTCAGGTCCGTATACTTCTACGATCCTTCCTCTTGGTATACCACCAACTCCCAAGCCTATATCAAGACCAAGTGAGCCAGTAGGAATAACCTCTATTGTTCTATCTACCTTGTCCTCGTCTCCAAGCCTCATGATGGAGCCTTTCCCAAACTGCTTCTCTATAGAAGAAACAGCAAGTTCTAGGGCTTTCTTTTTGTCCTGAACGGTCATACTGTTTGTGTCTGCAATACCCATAATCCCCTCCTATTTTTATTCGTTTATAGCCATTATTAAACCAAACCTAGCCGACAAAAAATGACAGAACCCTTAAAACCAAGAAACCATAAACACCAGCCATCACATCATCCATCACAACGCCTGCTCCACCATAAAGTCTTTCTAATCTTTTAACAGGCCAAGGCTTAAAGATATCAAAAAGTCTGAAAAGGGCAAACCCTAAAAACCCTATAAACAGGCTATTTCCAGCAAAAAACATGGTAACAAGATACCCACAAACCTCATCAATGACTATGTGCTGACTATCCTTGACCTGATACACACGCTCAGCCAAAGTTGCGATATAACAGGATAAAGCTATTAAAGAGACTGTTACCACCAAATACCAAAAAGGGTCCATCCCTCTTAATAAGCCTGCCCAGATGAAAAAAGCACCAAGGGTCCCAAAAGTCCCAGGAGCAACTGGCATGTAACCAAGTCCAAAAACCGAAACATAGGTCTTTATAAAGAATCTTTTCATAACATCTCCTAATGTGCAGGGTAGAGACCAGCCCAAAACAGCTATATTGTCCTAATAGGTCTGTCTAAAAATCTTCCGGTTTGCATGAAAAGCTAAGAGCTGTATCTCCAAGTCTAACGACATCGTCTTCTCTAAAAGTAGCCATCTGCACTCTTTGATCATTTATAAAAGTACCGTTCTGACTCCCGACATCTTTTATTTTGAATATACCACGTCCAGCAAGCTCGATAATTGCATGCTCTCTTGAAACGCTCTTGTCCTTCAACCAAAGGTCTTTTGTTCTTCCAACCACAATGCTTTTTTTATAAAAGTCAAAGCTCTCACCTTCGTCCTGGCCTGCGAGTATCTTAACGCTGAACAAATACCCGTCCACCATGTTCTGTGTTGGCAAGTCCTCACTGCTCAGTTTTGTCGCCTCAGAAAGTAATTCCACAAAAACATCATGGCCTTTGTCACCGACACTGTAAGGTGACTGTACCCTTAGGTCTGGTTCAAATATTATCTTTTCGTCCAAAACTTTGGCTAATTTTTTAAAGTCATGAGTGGACTTGGAATATTGAGAAGGCGTTTTGCCTACAAAGGTCCTTGCGTCAGAGATGTTCTCTTCTGCTATAGAGGCTAAGAATACGGTTGTCCCTATCCTAAGTTTATCATTATTAGCTATAAGGGCCTTGGATGCCCTTCTGCCATTAACATATATACCGTTGGTACTCCCAAGGTCTTGGGCTATTAATTCACCGGACATGACCGTAAGACTTGCGTGCAATTTTGATGCTTCAGGGTCGTTAAGAAAAACGGCTTGTCTTCTATCTATGTTGTCAGGGATACCACCTGGAGGCACTCTTCTCACCTCATAGCGTTTGCCATCCTCCAGCTCAAAAATGGTCCCAGAGTTATTGCCGTCTATTATCTTTAAACTTATTTTCTTGGCCAATTCCACAAGCCCCCAGACTTGTGGAATGATTTTAATTTAGTTAAACAGTGTCGTCAAACCATATTATCACGCCACCGCTTTTACTTGTTTTTTTGAGCCTTTAAAGAATTCCACAGACTCAACTTTCTTCGAAAGAAGCGCAGCGTCTATAACATCTTCCACCCTTTCTGCGAACATGAACTTTATCTTCTTCTTGTACTCAGCCGGGATGTTAACAAGGTCCTTTCTGTTGGCGTCTGGGGCTATGACGATCTTTATACCTGCCCTTAAAGCTGCAAGTGCTTTTTCTTTCAATCCACCAATTGGGAGCACCTTTCCAGACAGGCTTATCTCTCCGGTCATGGCCACATCCTTAGAGACTGGCCTGCCTGTTATATGAGAGATTATCGCTGTAGCTATAGCTATACCGGCAGATGGTCCATCCTTTGGAACAGCCCCGGATGGGAAGTGCACATGTATCTCGTTGTTCTGGAAATATTCGTCTGCAATACCATACTGCTGTGCCATCGTCTTAACATAGCTTAATGCCGTAGAAGCCGATTCTTTCATTACGTCGCCAAGGTTACCGGTCAGCTTTAACCCAGAGCCTTTTGAAGAAGCTACTTCTATCATCAGTATCTCTCCGCCGAACTGTGTCCATGCAAGACCAGTTGATATACCTATCTCGTCGCTCTTATTCTTCTCTTCAGATAGATAAAGAGGACAGCCAAGATATTTCTCGACAAGCTGTGGAGTAAGTTTTCTTGGGAACTCTTTTCCTGTAGCAACAAGTTTGGCGAGTTTTCTGCAAGTCTTGCCTATAAGCCTCTCAAGGGTCCTTACACCGGCTTCCCTTGTGTACTCAGTTATTATTTTCATAATAACCTTATCGTTGAACTTTATGTCCTTATCGTCCATCCCGTTCTCTTTAAGCTGTTTTGGTATGAGGTGTCTGTGTGCGATCTTTATCTTTTCCTCAGAAGTGTAACCTGCAAGATTTATGGTTTCCATCCTGTCCCTTAACGCCGGAGGAATGGTATCAGACAAGTTGGCGGTCGCTATGAACATAACATTCGTAAGATCGAAAGGAAGGTTCATATAATGATCCCTGAAAGAGAAATTCTGTTCAGGATCCAAAACCTCTAACAACGCCGAACTTGGGTCACCCTTAAAATCTGCGCCAAGTTTATCTATCTCGTCCAGGACGAATACAGGGTTACTTGTGCCGGCCTGTTTCAAACTTTGTATTATCTTGCCAGGCATAGCACCCACGTACGTCCTTCTGTGTCCTCTTATCTCAGCCTCGTCCTTCACACCGCCCAGGGATATCCTTATGAATTTTCTTCCAAGCGCTCTAGCGATTGATTTACCAAGAGATGTTTTGCCAACACCAGGTGCTCCAACGAAGCAAAGTATAGGTCCCTTTATTTTTTTGTTAAGCTTGGCTACAGCAAGATGTTCCACTATCCTTTCCTTTATTTCCTCAAGGTCATAATGATCTTCGTCCAAGATCTCCTTTGCATGTTCAAGGTCCATGTTGTCTTCGGTCCTTGCCATCCAAGGTGTCTCTATTATCCATTCAAGATATGTCCTTAGTACTGCAGATTCACTTGCATCTGGATGCATCCTCTCAAGCCTTTCAAGTTGCTTGAAAGCTTCCTTCTTTATCTCTTCCGGTAATTCTATCTCGGTGAGCCTTTTTCTTAGATCACTCATGTCGTCCGTTTTTATATCGCCATCCCCAAGTTCAGATTTTATGGCCTTCATCTGCTCTTTTAAGAAATACTCTTTTTGTGCCCTTACCATTTCATCTTTCGCCATATTGTTTATCTTGTTCTGGATGGTTATTATCTCCACTTCCCTCGTAAGGTGCTCGTGGACCTTGTATAGTTTTTTAAGAGGATCGGAGACCTCTAGTATCTCCTGGGCGTCATTAACACCGAGACCTATGTTGGCCGCGATGATATCAGCTATTTTGCTAACATCTTTTATCTCGTCCATTACAACAAGGATGTCCGGCGATAAAAGTTTCCCCATCGCCACTATTTTCTCCAGCTGTTCCCTTATGCTCCTCATAAGAGCAGAAGCTTCTGGGGTGCCGGAATCCATCTCTGCTTCTTCTATATGCTCTATCTGTACTTTAAAGAAAGGATCTGTTTGTTCGAAAGCTTTTATCTTTCCCTTGCTCATTCCTTGAATAAGGACCTTTGCTCTCCCATCAGGAAGTTTCTTCATCCTTACTATCATTGCTACGGTGCCGACCTCATATATTTGTTCCGGTCCTGGTGCTTCTTCTAACATATCTTTTTGTGTTGATAGAAAAACTATCCTATTACCTGCCAGTGCCTCTTCCACTGCCTTTATAGAATTGTCCCTGCCCACAAAAAGCGGAAGTATCATGTACGGGAAAACGACGATGTCTCTGACTGGCAACAATGGCATCACTGTAGTACTCATGGGTTAACCTCCAATAGATAGCTCTACATCTATTGGTACTTTTCGGAATAAAAACGTGAAACTTTAGCTGTTAATATATGATGCTAAAGGGAATATTTGATGGGCACGAAACCCGGGCCTGGCCAATGTAGGCCTAGTAGGAACAGTATTGAAATAAGGCCCCAAATGTCAGGCAAGTCTTTTCTGTTCGAGCTCTATGTCCTGCATGCAGTCAACACAAAGTGAACAGAAAGGTTGTACCTTTAACCTTTCAAATGAGATCTGTTCTCCACAGCTTTCACAACAGCCGTACTCTCCATCTTCCATTCTTTTGAAAGCCTTTTCTATCTCCAAAAGGCATTTTCTGTCCCTGGTCTGAATGGTGCATGTAAGATACTGATTAACTTCCTCTACGGCATAGTCGCCTTCGTCGGAAGGGCGTTGATCATTTTCCATCATTTGCTTGAACGCATGACGAGAACTGTTGAGAAGGTCTTCTTTCTTTTTGATCAGCGTGGAACGAATAAATTCCAACTGCTTATTAGTCATCCCCCGGTCCCCCCTCTTTGACTAATAACTCCAGAATGGACCTATATTCACACAAAAAAAATTTTTTTCAAGTGTAATTCTATTTCTTTAAAATAATTTTTCCTTTATCTACCCCAAGCACAAAAAGTTCTTTTTTCACTTCTCCGTTATCATCAAAAGATATTTTACCGGTAGCTCCAGTAAATGTTCCCATCGAGGATATTTCTTTTCTCAAAGATTCTCTGTTTATCGGATCTTTCTTTTT
Source organism: Bdellovibrionales bacterium (assembly GCA_022710165.1). Lineage (GTDB taxonomy): Bacteria > Bdellovibrionota > JAFGOL01 > JAFGOL01 > JAFGOL01 > JAKLHL01. Next base: position 9,313 of record JAKLHL010000006.1, read on the forward strand.
GCCGCCGTCAGTGAGGTTGTCTATAGCTTTAGCCAAAAGTTTTCCAGCATCATAACCTTGAGCTTCAAGTATCCCTGGTGAATTGTTAAAAGCGTTCTTGTAATCCTGATAAAAGCTCCTGCCCTCCTCAAAAGAAGGATTAGAATAAAAGCCGTCGATGAAGATGGCCCCCTCAACATGTTCTCCGCCTCTGGCTACAAGTTTATAGCTATTCCAAGTGTTGGTACCAAGAAGCACTATTCCTCTGGCGTCATAATATGGAAGATATGGAGCTATCTGCGCCGCGACCCTTGCATCGTCTGGGATGAACAAAGCTTCAAAGCCTATCACAGGAGGAAGCTGTACCTCTTTTTTATTCTTCGGGATCTTCCTGCCTTCTGATTGCGCCAGAGCTTCTTCCTTCTTCATTTCTTCCTCAAGCTCCTTTAATTCAGGGAGCCTTGCCGCCACGTAATATAGGTCCAGAAGTTTTTTAACTTCGTTCCTGAAATCAGACTGTCCTGGTTCATAATATTCAACTGCAGTTATCTCTCCGCCTTTTTTAAGGACCTCTTCCCAAAAGGACTTTGATAGTTCCTGACCGTAATTATCGTTAGGATATAGTATCCCGAATTTTTTCATGCCAAGTTCGCCCATGGAATAATCAACAAGTCTTTTTACCTGTCCTCTGTTGGTCATGGACATCCTGAAAACATACCTTCCAAGTCCATCTATATTCTCTTTCTGTGAAAGGGTGATATTAGGAACACCCGCTAAAGAACACTGTTTTGCAACAAGCTCAGATTCATCACCACTAAGAGGACCGATTATGGCAGAGACCTTGTCTTCACTTAAAAGTTTATCAACTGCTGATTTTGCCACGCCTGGATCTGATTGTGAGTCCATTACAGAAAGCTTTATTATCGACCTTGTTTTCTGAGGGCCGAAAACACCAAGAGCAAGCTGTATCCCGGAAAGGGTTTTCATCCCAAAAGCCGCATTCCTCCCCGATAACGGAAGGATAACACCTACCGTGAATGGATCGGCTTTATCTATCCCTTCAAGTCTGGCAAGATAACTTTCTGCCTGTCCTCTATATTCAGTCTCGGGATACGAGGAGAGTAATTCGTTGAACCTGTCACGTGCTGCTCCCGCTCCTTCTTCTTCAAAATATTTTTCACCTAGTTTGAAAAGTATTGCATCAGCAAAACCTGTGTCTTTATATTTACCTTCAACACTCCTTAATTCAGACGTGTTCATTTTGTCTATAACAGACAAGGAGTAGACCTTCACCTTTGACTTGCTCTCTGGGTCTGTACTCTTAGAATAAAGCTCTGCAAGCCCTTCTAATGACCCCTTCCTGTCGCCTTGTTCAGAGAGTATGTTGGCCTTCAGCATCCTCGATTTCAAATATATATCCTGATCTTTACCGCTTCCCGCATCCATCTTATCCAGTGCTTTAAGTCCGGATTCCGGATTATTGTTCTTGTACTCACTTAAAGCATAGTAATACAAGGATGGGTAATAAAGGTCTGAATTGCTGTGAGCATCAATGACCTTTTTAAGTTCCTCAGAGGCTTCTTGATATTTCTTCAAACCAAGCAAAAGTATCCCGCGTTGATAACAAAGCTTGTCGCCATAATCCGAATTTGGATACTTAATAAGGAACTTGGAACTCTCGGTCATGTACTCATCATATTGCTTGGATTCGTATAAAACCTGCAGCTTGTCATAATCAGATCTTCCTACCATCGGCTGCTGCCTCTTTGTTGCTGTCATCGGTTTTTGCTGGGCGCAACCATATGAAAAAAGGACCAGGGCCAGGATAAAGACCTGTAAAAATATTTTATATGTTCTCATAGAAACCTCTCGACAAAAGAGGTTATCATAGTTGAAAAAAATGGGCTAGCCGAAGATTTTCTTTAATTTATCTCGATATTTTTTATATAGAGGGTTGTTCGAGTCAGGAGAGGAGAGCTGATCAAATCTCTTTAAAAGTTCCGCCTGTTCCTTTGACAGCTTTAAGGGGACTTCAACCGCAACGTGCACAAGCTGATCACCCCTTGAATAGGATCCAAGTCTGTAGGCCCCTTTACCTGCTATCCTAAAAGTCTTGCCGTTCTGAGTGCCGGCTGGGATGGTCATTTTTATACGCCCGCCTAGTGTTGGCACGTCCACTTCTGCACCAAGAGCTGCCTGTACGAATGTTATAGGGATAGCACACTCTATGTCTGCACCTCGTCTTTCAAAGAATTGGTGTTTCCTTATAACTAGATGGACATAAAGGTCGCCTGCCGGTCCGCCGTTAGCGCCCGGTTCTCCTTCGCCGGAGAGTTTAAGTGTCTGCCCATCGTCTATACCTGCAGGTATCTTTACCTTCAGTTTTTTCATCACTCTAACAGAACCTCTGCCATGACAAGTCTTGCAGGGGTTCTTGTTGATCTGACCAGAGCCTCCGCAAGTATTGCATGTTCTGGACATAGAGAAGAAACCTTGTCTTACATAGACCTCTCCTCGTCCTTTACAGGTTGGACAGGTCTCAAGGTGTCCTTTTCCGTGGACGCCAGAACCAGAACAAGCTGAACATATTTTAGAGCCTGAAATATTTATCTCTTTTTCTGATCCAAAAGCAGCTTCTTCAAATTCTATTTCAAGATTGGTCTCTGTATCCACACCTCTTCTTGCAGAACTTCTTCTGCCGCCAGTAGCTCCTGCGCCGAACATATCTCCGAAGATATCATTAAAGACATCACCAAAATCACCAAATCCGCCTGTAAAAGTGGTACCTCCGCCAGGGCCATAACCGGCATCCATCCCTGCATGCCCATACTGATCATACCTTGATCTTTTAACTGGGTCGCTAAGGACCTCATATGCCTCTGTGGTTTCTTTGAACTTACTTTCAGCCTCTTTGTTTCCGGGATTCCTGTCTGGGTGGTACTTTAATGCAAGCTTTCTATAAGCCTTCTTAATTTCGTCGGCGCTGGCAGTTTTGCCAACGCCGAGCAATTCATAATAATCTTTCTTTATGGACAAGAGTTACCCCTTATACTTCTTTATAGTCTGCGTCTACGACGTCTTCTTTCTTCTCTCCGCCGTTGGAATTAGCCTCTCCACCGCCGCTTCCATTAGGCTGTCCGCCTCCGGATTGGCCCCCTCCGCCCTGTTGAGATGTATGTTTGTATATCTCAGTAGCGGCCTTTGATGCAACTGCATTAAGCTTTTCTGTCTGGGCCTTGAGCTCATTCACGTCATCCTTGGTAACGACCTTCTTGGCCTCTTCAAGGGCAGAGTTTATCTCTGACTTCAGACCTTCGTCAAGCTTATCGCCATAGTCCTTGATCGTCTTTTCTGTATTGTAAATAAGGTTATCAAGGTGATTCCTTGCCTCTACTTTTTCTTTCTTTTCTTTATCCTCTTGTGCATGCATTTCTGCGTCTTTTACTATTCTCTTTATTTCTTCCTCGTTGAGACCGCTTGAAGCTGTTATCTGTATAGCCTGTTGCTTGCCAGTGCCCAGGTCCTTTGCACTAACATGTATGATACCGTTAGCGTCTATATCAAAAGCAACTTCTATCTGAGGAACTCCTCTTGGTGCAGGAGGAAGTCCAACAAGTTCGAACCTCCCAAGGGTTTTGTTATCAGTAGCCATCTCTCTTTCACCCTGGAGTACATGTATGCTGACTGCAGGCTGATTGTCTGCTGCTGTTGTGAATACCTGGCTCTTCCTTGTAGGTATCGTGGTGTTCTTCTCTATAAGTTTTGTGAAAACACTGCCTAATGTCTCTATACCCAAAGATAGAGGAGTAACGTCCAAAAGAAGAACGTCCTTAACGTCTCCTTTCAAAACGCCGCCCTGTATCCCTGCGCCTACTGCAACAACTTCATCCGGGTTAACGCCCTTGGATGGTTCTTTGCCAAATATCTCTTTTACCTTCTGCTGTACTTTAGGCACTCTTGTCATACCGCCGACCAAAAGAACTTCGCTTATCTCTGACAAGCTGATGCCAGCGTCTTTTAAAGCTGTTTTGCAAGGGTTGACGACCTTTTCTATGAGATCATCTACAAGTCTTTCGAACTGGGTCCTTGTCAGTTTCATATTAAGATGCTTTGGGCCTGTTTGATCCGCTGTAATGAATGGAAGATTTATGTCAGTCTCCATGACGGATGAAAGTTCTATTTTTGCTTTCTCAGCAGCTTCTTTTAAACGTTGAAGCGCCATCTTGTCTTTTGAAAGGTCTATACCGTCCGTTTTCTTGAACTCAGCAACTATCCAATCCATTACTCTGTGATCAAAATCCTCTCCGCCCAGGAATGTGTCTCCATTTGTGGATTTAACTTCAAAAACACCTTCACCAAGTTCAAGTATGGATATATCAAAAGTTCCGCCGCCAAGGTCAAATACTGCGACCATATGATCCTTGTCTTTTCTCTTATCAAGACCGTATGCCAAAGCTGCTGCGGTAGGTTCGTTTATTATTCTCTTAACATCAAGGCCTGCTATCCTTCCAGCATCTTTTGTAGCCTGACGCTGACTGTCATTAAAATATGCAGGGACTGTTATAACAGCCTCTGTTATCTTTTGGCCCAGATAGTCCTCTGCAGTTTGTTTCATTTTCTGCAGGATCATAGCTGAGACCTCTGCAGGGCTCATTTCCTTTCCGTTTATGCTAACCCAAGCGTCGCCGTTAGAGGCCTTGACGACCTTGAAAGGTGACATCTGTATAAATTTTCTAACTTCATCAGAATCATACTTTCTGCCTATAAGCCTTTTTATAGCAAAAAGCGTCTTGTCTGGGTTTGTTATAGCCTGTCTTTTAGCAAGCTGCCCCACAAGCCTTTCGCCTGAATCGTTAAACGCAACGATAGAAGGCGTCGTTCTTAAGCCTTCCGAATTCTGTATGACCTTTGCCTCTCCGCCTTCCATAATGGCGACGCAAGAGTTCGTTGTTCCAAGATCTATTCCAATAATTTTACTCATAAATTTAGTCCTCCTTTTTCTTTTTGGCTACACAGACCCTGCTTGGTCTTATGACCCTGTTATTGAGTAAATATCCCTTTTGGTATTCGTTAACTACGGTGCCGTTATCATGATCTTCTGTTTCAACCTGGTCCATGGCCTCGTGGAATTCAGGATTGAATTTTTCTCCAACAGCACTAAGTTCCTTCACACCAAATTTTGTAAGCACATCGTTCAACTGTTTCAATATCAGTTCTATTCCGTTCAAGAACTTCTCAAAATGTTCTTTGCTTGTCTCGTTGCCATTCGTTTCAGACGCATGGTCCTTGGCCCTGCAAAGATTATCAACTATAGGTAGCATCTCCTTTATGATTTTCTCATTAGCATAGACAAGCTGCTGTTCAGTATCTCTTGCGTTCCTTTTTTTGAAGTTCTCAAAATCAGCTATAACATACAGCAGTTTTTGCTGGGCTTCTTTTGCCTTTAAAAGATCCTCATACTCTTTTTTGCTTATTGTCACACTATCCTCATGCTTCTTTTCATGGTGTTTTTTATCGTGATGCTCATGATCGTGATCGTGCTCTTTTTTGTTGTGATCTGTCACTTTCCCAATCCTCCTTTAACCCTATACAGGCAATATGGTAACTGCCATGGCAATAGTCAAGGGACCCCAAGAAAATACTTGAAAATACTCATATAAGTGGGTATAGAGAGGGGTCTGTAAGTTCCAAAGGCCGTCCCCATCGTCTAGAGGCCTAGGACATGGCCCTCTCAAGGCTAAAACGCGGGTTCGACTCCCGCTGGGGACGCCAGCCACTTAAAACCATTAAACCAAAGCAAAGCGAAAAGGATTTTAATAAAATTTTAAGCAGGAAAGCCGCAGGCTTTACTAAAGTAAAATTTTATTAAAAGACTTAAATTGGCGCCAGCCGATTTGGTTTGATGGTTTAGTGTGAGTTACTGGATCCAGGACTTCGGAAAGGGAGGTACGAGGCCCAAGGGGCTGAGTCACTCCCGCCTGCCATTCTAGCAAGAAAAGAATGTATAGAAAAATCTGTTTTTACAAGGTGATAGTGTCTTTTTAATTTTATTTATTCTATATGAAAACTTAAAAGCCTGAATTAAGCAAACTAAAGACAAGAACAACGCAGCAGCCAAGTAAGATAAAACAAAAATCTTTCCTTCAAATTTTGGCATTTGATGAATTGGAATAAACAAGAAAGCAATAAAAAATACGACTATAACCCCGCCAAAAAGCATGGAAAAGATCCATTCTTTTTTTAACAAAGAGGCCATCTCCTTCTTTTGATCATCCGTTTCTAGCAAATAACCTTTCCCAATAAAAGCATGTGGGTAAAAAATATCTTCACCTTTACTGCCTTTTCTTATCCGCAACCGCAAATAAATATTAGAACCAAACATGCCCAAATTTTAGCACTTTATTTATACTATCACCAGATAATTAGGAAACACTACTCCGTAAACAGCTTGCTCATCCCGCAGCCAAATATCCCGTCATCTACTATTGAAGAACCGGCAGATGTAAGCTCTAAATAGCAAACATCATCATCTGACAAGGTGTAAGTCTCTTCCACTGTGGTGAATTCCCCATACCCCATGCTCTTTTCCCTCGTCCTGGTAACAGACTTACTAAAATCCCAGATTAAGCTGACTTTATTAGAATCATGATAATAATTCTGTGAAAAACTAAAAGAATCTGAACAGTTCAATTTTCTTATCTTTGCTGTGTTATCACCGTAATCTAGTGCCACATAGCAAATATCATATGTTTCTAGAATGTCGCCAGCCTCTATAACATAATAATCGGTCCTCGCAAAAAGAGCTGAAGCTAAAAATAAAAGATAAAACATCACCTATCTCCTCCATCATTTTTCGTTTCAAAAAAGCCCCGAGCCAGATGGGCCTATCCAGCTCGGGGTTAAAACATATGCTTGAAACACTACGATGCTATCTTCTCCAGTGAGGGCTGCTATTACCCACACTTATAAGGAATTTTACGAACCATGAAGGTTCATCATCCTCATCATCTTCTTGGTTTGTTGTGGAATTTCTTGCAGGACACCCCTTGTTCTCAATACAAAGGTCCCTTACATCATCCTCACTTTCATTTTTTATTGATGCCGAACCGTCAGAATAGAACTCTATAAGATGGCATCTGCCAGTATAGTCTATGACTACTTTGTCACAATAATCCTTTATGATCTTTACATATTGATCCTTAACCGTCACTTCTGAATTACCAAATTCCAAACTGTCACAGAACCAATCAGCCCAAAGGCTTCCTGAGACCATCAAGGCAGCTAAAACAACTAACTTTCTCATCCTTCAATTCCTCCTAAGAACATCTTCTTAACTAGGACTTTTCCATTTTAAAAACTGATTGTATAATTCATTATTCTAATGTATTAATGAATTTAAATGAGTTTACTATCACCAGAATTAGACGCTTTCGTCGCTATAGTCAAAAAGGGCACCGTTCATGGCGCCGCCAAAGAGATCGGCCTAACTCAAACGGGCGTGACGCAGAGGGTAAGGAACTTAGAGAGGAAAATAGGCAACACCCTCTTCACAAGATCAAGAAAGGGAATGAACTTAACACAGGAAGGAGAGGCTCTTTTTGTGTATTGCCAGAAAGTCTTGGATATAGAGGGTGAAACGCTGTCCTCCATCCAGGGCTCAACGATACAAAAAAATATTAGGATCCAGATAGCCGGCTCATCAAGCATAATGAGAGCAAGAGTAATACCAAGTACGGTCAAAGCAATAGAACAATTCAAAGACCTGACCTTTACATACCATATCACCGATGATGAATCACCTGTACGATACCTAAAATCCGGCGAGTGCCAGATGGCTGTGATGCATCCATTTGAAGTCCCAAATGAAATGGACGCAAAAAGGCTAGAACCAGAAATATACATAATGGTGGCACCATATGAATGGAAGAACAGGGACATAAAAGAGATGGTAAAGAACGAGAGGTTGGTCGACTTTAATTATGGAGATAAGGTAACCTTAAGCTTTCTCAAGAAATATGGACTAGTCCAGTTGGCAAAAAAAGAAGGCCACTACGTCAACAATACTGATGCCCTGGTGTCACTAATAACCGAAGGCCACGGTTATTCTGTCCTCTCAAAAAGATTCCTTGAACCTTATATAAAGAGCAAACAGCTGGTCCAGATAATGCCTGAGGCTTTTTCTAAACTTGATTTTGCGCTTGCTTGGTACCCAAGACATGAAATGCCAAAGTATTTCAAAAAATTAATAGACCTTATAAATTAACGACGATCTTCCCTAACAAAAAAACCTATTATCAATACAGCTGTTAAAGCCATCAGACCGCCAAAGAAGAAAGGGGCCATATTGCTGAAAGGGAACAAAAAACCAGCTATCAAGCTCGCGGGCAAAAGCCCTATGCCGACTATCATATTATAGAACCCTAACGCTGTGCCCTTTGAATTCTCTGGTGCAGTCTCTGCAACAAAAGCTTTCTCCACTCCCTCTGTCATCGCATAATAAAGACCATAAAGAGGCCAGAAAACCCAAAGCATCCACGAGGAGCTTTCACTCATAAATCCAAAAGCGATGTATACCAGTGCATATAAAGAATAGCCGCAGACCAACAGGCTTTTCCTGCCTATCTTGTCCGACACGCCTCCAAAAAGCACAGAAAATGACGACGTAGTCATATTAAATACCATATACATCAAAAGCACACCCGCAAGGCTCCCATAGATACTGGTGCTTTTCAGCAGGAGGAATTGGTTCGACGAATTACCCAAAGTAAAGATGAACTGCGCCACAAAGAACAGCCTAAGATTGCTGTTGTATTTTTTTATGTTCAAGCTAGGTTTGATCTTTACCTTGTCGTCTTTATTTATTTTATGCCCAACATCAGATGTGAAAAGCAGGAATAAAGCTCCAAGCACTGCACTTGATACTGCTATTATGAATATAGGGTAAAGTGCCTTTGGGTTGCCGTGAGAATTATTATAGATAACATCTTCAAGATCCGGAAAAACGAATTTCACCAATATATAAAGAAGGGCGACCCCAACAAAAGCTCCAGCAAAGTCCATCGCCCTTTGAAAACCAAAAGCCTTA
>JAKLHL010000060.1 GCA_022710165.1 Bdellovibrionales bacterium
TCCTTGGGCTTGCAAACTGTTTAGCCACGTTGGCTGATTTTATCCCCCTACATTCCATAAGTTCCTGGGGTGTACCGGCCGTGCTTGTACAAATAAGGCCTACCCTTGAAGAGAAAGCTGCTCTTGTAGGCAACGCGGCTGACGTTATGAGAAGACTAGGGGTCAAGAAGCCAAAGGTTGCTGCAATATGTGCGGTTGAAACTGTGAACCCGGAGAAGATGCCTGCGACGCTTGATGCACAAAAACTTTCTGAGATGGCAAAGGCAGGAAAGCTGGGCGACGTTTTCGTTGATGGTCCTTTCGCTCTTGACGTGGCTATCTCCAAACATGCTGCCAAGGTAAAGAAACTGGATAATATGGACGTCCCAGGTGATGCTGATGTTATCCTCGCTGACGATATTGAGAGCGGGAATATGATATACAAGTGTTTGTGCAACTTCGGCCAGGGTCGTTCCGCTGCTATAGTTTGCGGAGCTAAGGCACCTCTTGTTCTTACATCAAGGTCAGACACGCACGAATCAAAATATCTTTCAATAGTTCTGGCCATAGCTACGAGCGGTAACTGATAAAAGGAGATAGATGGAACATATACTCGGGATATTTAGCAGCGGCAGCGGTGCAATAGAAGTATACGGGATAATAATAGTCCTGCTAATGGCCGGAGCTGTCGGGTTCCCTTTTCCTGAGGATGTGGTTTTTCTTAGTGCCGGTTATTTTGCCTATAAGGGTGTTATTAATCCGGTCTATGCAATACTTATAGGTTACATTGCGGTGCTGGCCGGAGATGCTATTGTTTACACCCTCGGTAATAAATTGGGTGCCAAGGTCTTTGGTCTTCCTATCTTAAGGACGATAATAACCCCTGAAGCGATACAGAAAGGAAAAAAACTTCTGCACAAGAACGGACCGAGGTTCGTTTTTGTGAGCAAGTTCATAATAGGCCTAAGATATACGGTGTTCTTTGTTTCGGGCATGATGGAAATAGGTTTCTTAAGGTTCATAAAGTTTGATGCCATGGCTTCTGCTATCAGTGTTCCTACGCTTGTCTGCCTTGCGTATTTTAACGGTGACAAGATAGATCAGGTCCTTTCTTATGTTAAGGACGCGGAATACTCGATACTTGCGGTAGCTGCTGCAGTGATATTATTCTTCGCTTTTAGGTATTATCACGTGAAGAGGAAAAAAACTGTTTAATGGATATACTTATAAACAATGCTATCATCTATGATCCCGACGAGAAAAAAAGTTTCCTTGGCGGTGTATCTGTCATAGGTTCAAGGATAGCAGAAGTTTATTCAGAACATTCAGTTATACCTGTGGAAAGGTTCGATAGGGTCATTGACGCAAAGGCAAAGTACCTTTTACCCGGTTTTTTTGACGTACACAGCCGCGGTGATCTTGCAATGGTATCAGAGAACTCAAGGATATCGGCTCTAGCACAGGGCATAACTGTTGAGGTCGTCGGACAGGATGGTTTTTCTGTCGCTCCCATAAGTTCCAAGAACTATATGCTCCATGGCGAGTATGTAACATCAAGTCTAGGAAGCCCCCAGCTTAAATGGCGCTGGGAAAGTGTTTTTGAATATCTGGACCTCATACACGGCAAGAACGGCACTAATGTGCTGTTCTATGCTCCACACGGCACGATGAGGCTTGAAGCTTCACTTAATCCAGTACTTTCTCAAGAAGGTCTCTCGGCCCTTAAATACCTGCTTGAGAGGGCTTTGGACGAAGGCGCTGTGGGGATGTCCGTTTCTGTTAGCCAGTCCCCCTCTAAGGACGGATGGCAGGACAATGCAGAAATGGAAATGCTCTTAAAGGTCCTCAAGAAAAAGAACGGCATACTTTGTGTTAATCTTGAGAACATAGTCGATACTAAGAAAGAAGTAGACCGTGCTATCAGTCTTGCCAAGAGCCATGGTTTAAGGTTACACCTTAGCGGGATATTGGTACACGACCCGTCCACATATATGGCTTTATTATCGTCGCTGGATAAGAGAAAGAAAGAAGTCCCGGGTCTTTTGCTGGATATATCACCATATAACAACAGGCTTATAAAACTGATAGACCTTTTGCCGAAGGAACTTAAGACGCTTTCACCAGAAGAGATAAGGGTGTCACTCAAGAAAGCAGAAGTTGCTCAAGAGGTGCTGGATCATATTAACGTCCACGAACAGTACCTGGAAAAGATAAAAATGGTGACTACTTCAAAACAGGACCTTAAGAAGTATGAAGGATGCCTGCTTGACGATATCTCAAAAGAGAAAGGCGATAGCATGTATGAGATCATCTTGAGCCTTTTGATCTTTGACGTTGACAAGACCGTTTTCGAGTACGAGGCTGTAAGCCCATCAGTCCTTAAATATGCTTTTGAGCATGATTTTGTTCTGCCTGCTACCTCTGGGTGTATAGACGGAAGGTACACGCCAGATATATTTGGCGCTATCACTAGGTACATAAGTCATTATTCAGAGAAGGACCCGTCAAAGGTGGCAGAAAAACTTTCCTGGTATCCTTCTAAATTCTATGGCCTAAGGTGGGGACTTAAAGCTGGGCTCAAGGCCAATCTGGTATTACTGGATATGGACAATGTATACAGCGAATCTGACTTTGTTAACCCAAGGGCTGTTGCCAGCGGTGCTGAATATATAATAATGAACGGAAAGGTCATTTGGGAAAAAGGAAAGGTCGTTGGTCCAAAGAACGGAGAAGTTATTAGCTGGACTATTTAAAGTCGGCCAGCTCTACCCGCATTTTCTGTATTATCCTCTCTTCAAGTTGACGAGCCCTCTCTTTAGAGATGCCGTACCTGTCCGCAACTTCTTGGAGCGTTAGCGGTGTTTCACTAAGCAGTCTTTCTTTTAGTATGGTCCTTTCCTTGTCGTTCAGCGTCTTGGCTATTTTATTCAATTTTTCCATAAGCTCTATGCGGCCTTCTTTTTCCTCAACCAGAATGTCTGGCCTTTTTGAATCATCAGCATATGTGTCCTCTATGCTATGAGTATCATCGTCGTTGCTCGTTTGATTGAAAGATACTTCTGCATCTCCTGTCAGACGCGAGCTCATCTCTACCACATCTTTTTCTTTTACGTTAAGGTTCTTGCTTATAGTATCTGGAATGGCCAAGAGACCCTGATTCTCTAATTTTCTTTGTTCCTGCAAGAGGTTGTAGAAGAGCCTTTTCTGGGCCTGTGTTGTTCCTATTTTTACGAGCCTGAAGTTGTCTATTAGGAACTTTAATATATAAGACCTTATCCACCACGATGCATAATATGAAAGTTTGGAACCCTTTGAAGGGTCATACATGCTTATGGCCTTCATTAATCCGATGTTGCCTTCCTGCACCAGGTCCATTATGTTCTGGTACATACCCTTATATTCAAAAGCTATCTTAACCACGAGCCTAAGATTTGAGAGGACGAGAAGTTTGGCCGCCTCGATGTCACCATCCAGCATTTTCTTGACCAGAGCCGCTTCTTCATCTTTACCCAAGACGCTGTATTTTGATATCTCGTTAAGGTATAACTTTAACGGGTCGGCTGTTACAGGGAGCTGACTTTCTACAGGCCTGCGCGTCCTTACTATACTTGTATCATTGATCTTGTTAGATCTGTTCTTTTTCATTGTTTCTTAAGTGAACGCACCTTTATTAAGTATATAGTCAGGCATGAAAAGAATATCACTAAACTTATACCCTGACTTGTAGTCAATATACCGTCTATTATGTAACCCCTGATGCTGTCCCCTCTGAACATCTCAACTATCGACCTTCCTAAAGGATATGTCAGTCCGTATATGAGTAGAAGTTGTCCGTTGAATTTTTTGTTCCTCGATACTTTATAAAGTATCAGGAAGGTTATCAGGTTCACCAGCACTTGATAAAGCTGGGTCGGGTGCAAAGGTATGCCTAAAGGTCTGGTTATGCTATCAGGGTTGGTCACAGCTACGCCCCAAGGCATATCAGTGGGAACTCCATGACAACAGCCTGCCAGGAAACAGCCCAGTCTTCCAAAGACCTGTCCTAATGCAGTATAGACGATGAGGAAGTCTGCCATGTGTACAAAAGGTATCTTGTTCTTTCTTGCGAAGAGCCATACAACCAGTACACCTCCGATAAGTCCGCCGTAGAAAGTTACTCCACCATCCCAGAAGTAGAAAACCTCTATTGGATGTTCAAGGAAGTAAGCAGGACGTTCAACTATGGCATGGAACAATCTTGCTCCAAAAGCTCCAGCCACTATTATCCATGGGAACAAGGATGAAAGCTTGTCTTCTGGGATATTGAACTTTTTTGCGTCCTTTTGTGCAAGGAACATTGCCAGCAGAAAGCCTATGGCAAGCATTAAGCCGTACCCATAAACAGGGATGGGGCCTAGATGGAAAAGGATAGGGCGCATAAAGGGTTGCCTCCGTAATTGATTTAAAATGTCATTTGTGTATAACATACTATTCTAGTTTTTAAAACCATGCAAAGTCATGCTTGGATGGAGGTCTTGAAAGTGAAGTGGGTTTACATAAAGGATCTAAAGGACCATATAGGTCAGGACGTCGCTATAAAAGGCTGGGTCTATAATTTTAGGTCCAGCAAGAATATAAAGTTCGTCATAGTCAGGGACGGTACAGGTCTTGTGCAGTCTGTAATAGCAAAAGGCGAGACCCCGGATGAATTTTTTGACAAGGCCGAGGAGCTTACCCAGGAGACCTCTATAGAGATACAAGGGACCATAAAGTCGTTTGAAAGGGCTATTGGCGGCGTAGAGTTAGGGGTTAAAAGCTTCAAGATAATAGGCAAGAGCGTTGATTATCCTATAACACCCAAAGAGCACGGCACTCCTTTCTTGATGGAGAACAGGCACCTTTGGCTTAGATCTAAAAAACAGCATGCGATAATGAGGGTCAGGGCCAGGACCATAAAGGCCATGAGGGACTACCTCGATAATAACGGTTTCCTTGGCTTGGAAAGCCCGATCCTTTCAGCAAACTCCTGCGAAGGCACATCAACACTATTTGCCTGTGATTATTTTGGCGAAAAGGCGTATCTTTCTCAGAGCGGCCAGCTTTATGCAGAGGCTTCGGCGATGGCACACGGCAAGGTCTATACTTTTGGCCCGACTTTCAGGGCCGAGAAATCAAAGACGAGAAGACACCTTACCGAATTCTGGATGCTCGAGCCAGAGATGGCCTACTACGACCTTGAGATGAACATGGACCTAATAGAGAACTTTGTCTCTTACGTCGTACAAACAGTGCTTAAAGACTGCAAAGATGAACTTGTGATACTTGAAAGGGATACCAGTTCTTTGCAGAAAGTAATAGCTCCATTCCCAAGGATAAGCTACAGCGATGCTGCAGACATACTTGAAAAAGAATGCCCTGATTTTGTAAGGGGCGGTGATTTTGGAGCTGCCCACGAAACAGTGGTATCACAGCGTTATGATAAGCCGGTGTTCGTTTATGATTTCCCAAAGGTCATAAAGGGATTCTACTTCAAGGAAAGCAAAGACCCTCAATTTGTTAGAGGCTGTGACCTTCTTGCACCTGAAGGGTTTGGTGAGATAGTAGGCGGAGGACAAAGAGAGGATAGTTACGAGAAGCTCGTGGAAGGTATAAATCACCACGGCTTGAACCTTGAAGACTATAAGTGGTACCTGGACCTAAGAAAGTACGGTACAGTGCCTCACGCAGGTTTTGGTATAGGCGTAGAAAGAACGGTCGGTTGGATATGCGGGGTGCATCATATAAGAGAGACGATCCCGTTCCCAAGGACCATAAACAACCTTAGACCGTAAAAGATATAAGATGAAAGTATGTCTTGTTAATTTAGGCTGTCCAAAGAACCAAAAAGACGGGGAGCAGGCTCTTTGCTCTTTCTTGAAGAGCGGCTTTGCCTATGAGAAGGACCCTAAAAGGTCAGACGTTATCGTCGTAAATACCTGCGGCTTCATAGACGAGGCTAAAAAAGAGAGCATAGCCGTGATACTTGAGTGTGCGGGGCTGAAGGGCACAAAGAACAAGAAGGTCCTTATCGTCATGGGTTGTTTAAGCCAGCGTTATCCTGAAGAGATAAGCAAAGAGATCCCAGAGGCTGATATAATATTCGGTACAGGTACCGCAGACAGGGCCTATGAACTTTACAAGAAGTTCATTGAGAAAAGGTCCAGGGTCCTTTATCCGTCCAAACCAGGCTTTTTACCAGGCGATCACGACTACATATCTTTGCTTAAAGGTTCTGGCTATGTGCCTGAAACCTCGATGCTGAGCGCTTATGTTAAAGTGGCGGAGGGCTGTTCAAATAATTGTGCGTATTGCGTCATACCTGCTATAAGGGGTAAGGCTGTTCACAGGGAAATATCCGATGTTAAGTCAGAGATAAGCTCACTTTCAAAGAACGGTGTAAAAGAGGTGGTCCTTATAGCCCAGGACCTGAGCTCTAACAAAAAATACCTAAAGGACCTTATAAAAGCCATCTCTCGTCTTAAAGGGCAACAAAGACCATCATGGCTGAGGCTCATGTATTGCAACCCCTGGGGCGTTGATGATGAGCTAATATCAATGATAAAGAACGAGGATTTTATAGTTAAGTATATAGATATGCCTATCCAGCATATAAGTGATCAGGTCCTTAAAAGGATGGGTAGAAAAGAAAGCTCTAGCTCCATATTAAAGAAACTTGAAACGTTAAGGGATGCAGGGATAGTCATAAGAAGTACCGTAATGACGGGTTTCCCTGGAGAAAAGGCTAGTGATTTTAATAAATTAAAAAAGGTTGTTGGGGAAGGCTATTTTAACTGGCTTGGGATCTTCGTATATTCACCCCAAGAGGGTACCCGGGCGTACAGCATGGATGGAAGGGTCCACATGGATGTAGCTATAGGGCGTAGAAATGAACTTGACACTATACAATTTGATATTACAAGCAACCTTAATGAGGGGTATGTTGGAAAAACATATCCGGTCCTTATGTGCGGAGCAGAGGACGGTGTGAGCATAGGCCGTATATTTGCTCAGGCACCAGTAATAGACGGTGTGGTAAGACTGTCTGGAAAGACAAAGGGCTCCAACGGTTTTGTTAAGGTCTTGATAGAGGAAAGTTTGGGCTACGATCTAAAGGGGAAGATAATAGTTTAATAAGAGGAGGACCTGATAATGGCAAAGAAGAAACCGGCTGCCAAGAAGGCCGCGAAGAAGGTAGTTAAAAAGGTTGCCAAGAAAGCGCCTGCAAAGAAAGCAGCAAAAAAAACCACGGCAAAAAAACCGGTGAAGAAAGTGGCCAAAAAGGCACCGGCCAAGAAGCCTGTTAAGAAAGTGGTGGCCAAGAAACCTGTTAAAAAAGCAGCAGTTAAAAAACAAGAGAAGAAAATAGCCCCAAAAAAGATAGAAAAGACAAAATTAGCCGCTAGTCCTAAGGGGCAAAAGATATCTGACGACGAGAGCATTCATACTATAGATGATTTTGTTGAAGAGAGAAGCTACAAAAAGGCTGCACCCTTGCTACTTGATGAGGACGAGGATATCGATGATGCTGATTTCATGGAAGACGAGGACAACATAGAGGATGTAGCCAAGATCACCAATAAGAAGGGCGGCGAGGACTTTTCTGAAGATTATACTATCGAGGACGATAGAAGCTGGTCAGAAGGTGAATACGACGAGGACGAAGGCGTGGCCGAAAAAGGAGAAGATGACGAAGAGGACGATGCGGAAGAAGACGAAGAAGAAGATGACTATCTTGAAGAAGAGAGTGACGACGATGATGAAGATGACCCATACAGAAGAGGCGGGTTCTATTGATCGAATATAGAGCGGCCGCTGGCATCAGTAGCCGTTAAAAGCAATAGCTCCGAGGCGGTGAATTCATATACCGCTTCGGGGCCAAGTTCCTTAAAAGCCATTATCTTTCCTTTCTTGAAATATTCAGACAAATAAGCGGACACTCCAGACATTAAGACGAAATAAGGGGCCTTGTGTTCTTTGATCAGCTTATTTGCCTCACTGCTTCTTTTACCTTTACCGATGGTGGCTACGACCCCGTTCTTAAGGAGGAATCCAAGACCAGGGTCCATCCTTGTACTTGTGGTAGGTCCTATGACCACCTTTTTTGACATCGCCGGTGCGGCGTATATAACTAAACTTCCCTTCATAGAGAAAGGAAGGCTTTTGTTCTTCTTGTAATATTCTATGAGTTTTGACTGGGAAGCATCCCTTATGGTCATAAGAGGA
>JAKLHL010000061.1 GCA_022710165.1 Bdellovibrionales bacterium
ATGTAATAGACTATAGTAACGCTAGAATACTGCGTGCCTGCCTTTACAGGCCAAGACACTGTAACGGATACTTCCCTCAAAGAATCCTTCATTATCTTTTCAATATTACCAGCAACAAGGTTAAGGACCTGTTGTTCAGACGAAGTTGCACCAACATCCTCAGCTTCTTGCTGCATCTCTCCTGACGACATGAACGTTTTCATTATAGTAGATATTGGGAGCTCAACCTCTTTTACCTCCCTAAGCCACTTCCATCCCTTATATTCTTCTTGTTCAAAATCCCCTTCCTGCTTCTCTCCAAGTTCTTTCACATAAGAGAATCCTTTTATCGACTCATTGATGTCTATTTCTTCCATCATGTTCCTTGCCAGCGTCGTTGCAGTGGTCATAAACCTTGCCTTCTGTGAAGTATTAAGTGCCATTAACTGTCCACCGGTCATGGACGTTAATGTTATAGAAAGTATCATAAGGGCTATCATCACCTCTACAAGCGTAAAGGCCCTATTCCTCTGCTTCAAGATACCTCCCCTCTATTCTGGTCTTGCCGTTCAAAGGGTTCAGCCTTATTGAATAGAACCCCGTTCTGCTCTTTTGCCCGCTCAGTCTTATTATTGTATCCTCTGTCGCACCCTGAGGAAAAAAATAAAGGTAAGCCACATCCTCTACATATTTCTTCTTTGTGTTCAGGTTCTCTACGCTATCAAGCTCAACACCCGAGGCCAGTTTATGCTCTTTCCCTATATCGCCGGAGAAAGCGACAAAAGGCTCAGGCTTTTGTTCCTCTTTCTTCTCCATAAGGCTGGTCTCCTCTTCATCCTCTGCTTGATCAACGACGAACTCATCTGCAGTTGATACTTGCAGTTGATAGGTCCTCTTGTCAAAGTTGAACACTATCCTGTGGACCTTTCCTTTTATTACAGCGCTGTCATAGGCAAACTTTGACAATGACGCTATTTGGAATGCAGAAGACCTCAAATTAGTCCTAAGGACATTCTTTATTGTCGGTGTACCAATGCCAATTATAGCGGCAAGCACCGCTATAACGACCAATATCTCTACTAGTGTAAATCCCCGCCTATTCACTATCTATTATTATATCTTCAGCGTACCCTGTGCCGCCCTCTTTAGCATCTTTGCCGTAAGAAAGTATCATGTACTTGGTACCGTCTGATTCATAGATGAAGGGTTTTCCCCACTGGTCTTTTGGCACATCCTTCATATAGCCCGAAGGATTATAGTTAGTAGGCTCTGTACCTACTGTAGGCTTCTTGACTAGAGCCTCAAGACCCTGCTCGGTAGTAGGATATGAGCTGTTATCAGTGTAGTAAAGCTGTAGGGCCTGTTCTACGTTCTTCATCTGGTTCTTGGTATTCTCTACCTTTGATTTCTCGAACATAGGCAGTATGTTCGTGCCGATCAGTGCCATAATAGCGCCCATGATAGCTATGACTATCATGATCTCAACCAATGACATACCCGAACTGTTCCTTAACGATCTAAACATAAAAACCTCCTTAAAATTCATATCTATTTTACACCGCCGACCCGGCGATCTTCATCATAGGCATTAGTATAGCCATAACGATGAAGGCCACAGCTCCTCCCATAAGTATTATCATCGTCGGCTCAAGCAGTGATGTTAGCGTTTCTATCCTTGTCTCTACCTCAGACTCGTAAGATTCACTTACATGCTTCAACATTACCTCAAGCTCACCCGTTTTCTCACCAACCCTGATCATGTGTATCACTATCGGCGGGAATTCATTTGTCTTTGACAATGTGGTTGCAAGGCTCTGCCCCTCAGACAACGAATCCTTTGAACCCTTAAGGGCATCCTTTATAACTGTATTATCTACGACGTTTATGACGATCTCCAAAGCCTGAAGCAAAGGCACCCCTGCTCCGTGTAAAGTTGACAGCGTCCTCGTGAACTGACTTACAGATGTAAGCCTTACTACCTTTCCGAACAGAGGAAGTTTTAGTTTGAGCCCGTCCCATCTTTTCCTTCCGGTCGGGGTCTTTATGTACCTCAAGGACCCGAACACGAACAAAACTACTGCTATGACTATGTATAGGGCGTTGTTACGTGCGAAGTTCGAGAGGTATATGAGTATTTTTGTATATATCGGGAGCGCTATCTCCATATCGTCGAATATGGCCGTTATCTTAGGAATGACGAAAACGAAAAGGACACCTATTATCACTATGGATACAACGACCATTAATACCGGATAGGCCATGGTGGATATTATCTTGTTCTTTAAGGCTGACTGCTTCTCTGTGTATTCAGCAAGTCTTTCCATGACAAGCCCCAGGGTACCAGAGGCTTCTCCAGCCCTTATCATATTTATATAGAGAGGGCTGAACACATCAGTGTATGGGCTTAATGCATCAGCTATAGTTACACCCTCGTTAACTTTCTGTTTTGCCTCTGTCAGCATTATCTTGAGCCTTTCATTCTCGACCTGGTCAGCAAGTGCAGAAAGAGTGTCAACTATCGGGATGTTGGCATTTATCATCGTGGCAAGCTGACGGGTCATCATTGTTATGTCGGAATCTTTTACCTTTTTACCGAAGCTTATGCTAAGCGTTTCCTTCTTTTGAAGTGTTTCTGCGACCCCTTTCTCTATTACACTGGTCGCATATATGCCTTTTTGTTTTAATTTCAGTTTTGCGGCCTTTTGGGATTCAGCCTCTATAACACCGTTAACATTCCTGCCAAGAGAGCTAACGCCTTCGTATTTATATATACCCATCCGCTAGACCTCACTCGTTCTGTGTAGAGCGGAACAACTCTTCTATAGTGGTTATTCCCTGGAGAACTTTTGATACGGCGTTCTGCCTTACAGTGATCATACCTTCTTTTACAGCTTCCCTTTTTATGGTGTTCGAATCTGTACCGGAAAGTATTAACGCTCTTATCTCGTCAGATACTACCATAAGCTCGCTAACGACAGTTCTTCCCATATATCCGGTATTGGAGCATTTCTCGCATCCCTTTGACTTGAAGATAGTATACTTCGGGAGCATGTCCTTTGTTATCCCAAGCTCTTTAAGTTCAGAGTCGTTAGGCATATAGGGCTGTTTGCAGAACTGACATATTTTCCTCATAAGTCTTTGCCCTATTACACCAAGTATGGACGACGAAACCAGAAAAGGTTCAACCCCCATATCAAGAAGCCTTGTGACCGCTCCTGGAGCGTCGTTGGTGTGAAGTGTAGAAAGCACAAAGTGACCGGTCAAGGCTGCGTCGATCGCTATTTCAGCTGTTTCCTGGTCCCTTATTTCTCCCACCATTATAACATCCGGGTCCTGTCTTAATATAGCCCTAAGACCGCTGGCAAAAGTAAGGTCTATCTTTGGATTGACCTGTATCTGACCTACTCCTTGAAGCTGGTACTCTACAGGATCTTCGACGGTGATTATGTTCCTTTCAACAGAACGGATCTTTGAAAGACATGCATACAGTGTCGTAGATTTACCAGAACCTGTAGGACCCGTTACAAGGAATATCCCGTGTTTTTTTGTGGTAAGTGTATTTATCTTATCAAGCACATCGCCGGCAAAACCAAGTTCAGAAAGTTCTATGACCATGCTGGATTTATCAAGGATACGCATAACGAGCCTTTCGCCGAACGAAGTTGGAACTGTTGAAAGCCTTATATCTACGTCCTTGCCTGCTATTTTTATCTTGATCCTTCCATCCTGAGGAAGTCTTTTCTCTGCTATATCAAGGTCCGCCATGACCTTGATCCTGGACGATATGGAAGCATGGAATCTTTTTGCTGTCTTAAATACGTCGTACAGAATGCCGTCTATCCTGAACCTGACCACCACCTCTTTCTCATATGGCTCTATGTGTATATCGCTTGCCTTTTCTTTTACAGCCCTGAACATCAAAGAGTTAACGAGCCTGATTATAGGAGCTTCATCATCGCCTGCTTCAAGAAGGTCTACTGGTTCATTAAGATCATAGGCAAGCTCATCCCCGGTAGCGTCCTCAAGTCCCTCTATAAGATTGGAGGAACTTTTCTCGTATATCTTGTTTATAGCCTCTTGGAGTATCAGAGGGCTTGATACCATGACCCTTACTTCTTTCTTGAATATAAGCCTTATATCGTCTATCGGTTTATGGTTCAAAGGATCAGAGATAGCTACAGCAACGTAATCTTGGGTCTGTGATATTGGAAGCACAAGGTTCTGCTTCGCATAATTTAAAGGTATCTCTTTTATAAGTTCCGGGTCTATTTCATTAGCTGGTATATGGTCAAGATATGGGTATCCCATCTGTATCGCAAGGGCCTTTGCAAGCTCCTCTGTGGTAAGATAGTTCTTGCTTATCAGCACTTCTCCAAGGCGCATGCCTTTTTGACGCTGTATCTCCAGCACCTCTTCTAACTGCTCTGGGGTCAGAGAAGTATGCTTTAGGAGTATCTGACCTATTTTGTTGCTGGATATGCTCATCCCTTCACCTTACTCCACTTTGAACGGTTTAACGCCGTTCTCTGGCATGTAGTTCTTTTCATCCATCGAAGGGGTCTTTGACTGGACTTCGAGCTTGTTCTCTATAGCATTAACTACCTGGCCGTATTTATCCTCACCGCCAAAGTTCTGTTTAACGAACCCCTTCCTGTTCTGAATGGCTTTCTTTGTAAGGTCACTATGTATCTCGTAGTCTCTTACTATGTTCGGAGTTATAAATACCAACAGATTGGTTTTTGTAGCCCTGGTCGTCTTGCCCTTGAAGAACCAGCCAAGCAAAGGGATATCGCCAAGCACAGGCACCTTGTTGTATGTCGTATTTACGTTATCGCTCAAAAGACCGCCTATAACTACAGTATCCTTGTCCCTTACGACGACATTGGTCTTTATCAATCTGGAATTGGTTGCCTGTGTAGTAGTAGAAAGGTCTTTAGGGGCCTTGTCCGTGATGTTAGATACTTCCTGTTCTATCTCAAGTTTCATGAAGTCAGTAGCTTCATTTATCCTTGGGGTTATCTGCAGGCTAAGACCTACGTCTATGTTCTCTATGTTCTGCTGACTAAGACCAGTGGTGCTTAGTGTCGTTCCCTTCACTACAGGTATTTTGTCCATTACCTTTATCTGCGCCTGCTCGTTGTCAGAAGTTATTATGGAAGGCCTTTGAAGCACGTTAGCTTCGCTGTTCTTTTCTATCGCTGTTATGAAAGCTGAAAGTGTTGGTATGTTCAAGGTTGTGCCGTTAAGAGTAACATTGACCGTCTTTCTGCTTCCAAACCCAAGTATCATTCCGCTGAGCGCTGCAGGATTGGTCAAAAAGTTCATTATATTGTTCTGACTGGAGACCCCGGAATCAAAGCCGACTGCCCTTGGGACCTCTGAGCTTAGGGCATAGTTAGATGAAATACCAAAGCTTGAGTCGTCGTTAAGCGATATTTCCATAGTGATGGTCTCGAACAATACCTGGCCTTTCCTTACATCAAGCGCCTCTATGACCTTTGCCAGGGCTTCGTACTGTTTTGGCTTTGCACTTATTACCAAAGAGTTACTGCCTTTATCCGCTGTTAACTTGACAGCCTCTAAAAGATTGTCTTTCTGCCCTGCCGCAGTGCCTGCCTTGCCTGCTATTACCGCTGTAAGCGTGGTACTAAGTTCTTCTGCCTTTGTATGTTTTAACTTATAGACATGGATGTTGTTCCCGCCTTCCATCTCAAAATCAAGTTTTGCCACCAGACTTTTTATCTTTTTTATCCCGGCCATGTTAGCGAGGACGATTATCGAGTTGGTCCTGTCATCAACGAATATGTTGGAATATCTTTCAGCACCCCTTACTATCTCTTTCTGTTGTGAACCAGCCCTCGCTGCGGCAAGAGTCCGTGCTGCAGTGGCCGTAGATCCTGAACCTGTTTGGAACAAAAGGTTCTGTATGATCTCTTTTATATCGTTAGCATCGGCGTTCTTCACCGGTATTATCGAAAGCTGTGCGTTGTAACCCTTGACGTCCATAAGGGCCACTATCTCTGCAAAGTCGGCTATCTGTGAACCTGTACCTGTCACAAGTATGGTGTTAGTGTCCTCTAAGGCCTTAGCCTTAAGGTCCTTGCCAAAGAAACCCGCTGTAGAGCCTACCCTGGAAGCGGTACCTGAGCCCAAAAGATCACTTACAAGATCAGCGGCGCTCAAGTTGTTAAGTTTTATAAGCCTTGTTATATATTCGTCGTTACGTGGGAAATAATCGCCTTTGTATATGGTAACGCCTGAGGTAATGTCCTTCTTCTCTACGACCTTTAGGAATTCCCCGGATTTTACGACGGCATAACCATTAGTATCTATGACTGTAAGGTAGACGTTATAGGCCTCCTGTACAGATATAGGAGTTGGAGCAACGATGGTAATACCTTTTTTCGTTGAAATGTTCTCGTTAACTATGAACCGCTTACCTGTCAGCTTGCTTATTTGCTTGGTAAGTGTAAGCATATCCACGTTGTTAAAGTCAAAGCTCTCGACTATTTTTGCGCCGGACCCTGCATCTGCAGGTGTTATGATTATATCCTTACCGGATTTTATGACGTTTTGCGCAAGAGCATTAACGGCAAAAAACATGACCACCGCAAGTAAAAGCCCTCTTATCGTCTTACCGTAATACATAACTAGCACCTCCGCTCACCTTATATCGATAGTGTAAGTCTTATCAACTCCGCCTCTTTGAACCTTAAAGTCAAGTTTGTTCATGGTCTGAAGCTGCTGGAACAAGGACATCGCCGTAGCAGGGTCCTTTATATCTACGCCGTCAACCGCCTTTATCACATCGCCGTTCTGCGCCCCCAGCTTCTGATAGAGGCTGCCCGGCTGAACACTAAAAAGTTTGAACCCGTTCAGAACGCCGTTCTCTATGTTAGGGACCGCCCTGGCCTGCGTAAGGAGCTCGTTTATGTTCTCCAAGGACTTGTTCAGCTCCCTCCTGTCTATTGTTATCCTATCACCTGCCTGCTTTATGCTAGAAGCTGAAGCCATGTTAGCTGACGTTGCGATCGTGTCGTCATCCTTCATCCCTATATATTCAAGCTCGCCTGATGAAGTATTCCTTAATATTACTTTTCTTCTCGCTATGCTGACAACTGTTGCCTTAGACAGGACCGAGTCACCCACCACGAAAGGCTGGACCTTCTTCTCTGCCTTAAGCTCTATGGCTGCAACAGACCTGCTAGGATCGCTAACGACTATGGTACCAACAAGGTCTATCTCCAGCGTCGACTTCCTGTAAGCTTGGCCTGTCCCTAGTATCTCATCATCAGGGATCTCGTTCTTTGAATTGAATAGGTTCCTGGCAACTATTACACTGTAGTCTTCCGTTGCTGGAAGAGAAACGATAACTTTTGCAGAAGGTTTAGGGGCTTTTGCCATTCTGGTCTCCATGCCCTCGGTGTAAAGACCGACCATGGTCGCGAACAATTTGGCATAGAAATAAGCGACTATAATGACAAGCGTTGCCGTTACCACAGCATGTATCCGCTCGGCATCGCGCGAAGAGAGCTTTGAAAAATTAAAGTAACCCGCCATCCAGCAAGAACTCCAATACCCTTGTTAACCCCAATATCAATATTATACAGTTAAGTTATTATTAATAAAGATTTTTATATTATTTACCCATAATATATTTTTATCATTATTAGCAATAAAAAGCTAAAAAGCATTATTAAACTCTTCCTCGCTGTGTAACAAGGCTATTGAATGTCAGCAAGCATGGCGCTAGAATAGAGGCCATGAAGGTAACCGATTTTGTTTCTTTGGCCAAAAAGGCACAACAAAAATTAAAGGAATTCGGATGGCCCGCAGAGCACATCTATCTTGTCGGGTACTCAGACCCAAAAGCCATCCCTTCAATGGTTTTCATAAGCACAAAGTATAATTTGCTGGACCTTTACAACAAGGCCAGGCTGTCGATCCTGATACAGCAGGGGCCTCTAAAGTTCAACTATTACCTGATGAGCCCTTCCAACATAGCTAACTCAAGCGGCCCGATAAAAAGGGACGATCTATATAGGGCCGTAAAGATATACGGCAGAACACCTCTAATGATAAACAACGTCGAATATGCTTCCAAAAGGGACTTCGA